>JAEWYV010000121.1 GCA_023458615.1 Bacillota bacterium | reverse complement strand
CCGAAAAGATCGGTCTGCCGCAAAACGCTCATCGGCATTTTTCCGTTTTCGCTCTCCTTGGTGACGATGCACTCGCCATAGAGAATGATTCCAAGCGCGCGTTCGGTGTCATGTCGATCAAAAATGACTTGATCCTTCTCAAAATGTGCCACGCGAACGCCATCGATCACGAGCAGAGACCGAATTGCCTCCTCCGAGATACCGGAAAAAAGAAACGTTTCCGACGCTAGTTTTGCATATGCAGTTGGATTGACCGAACGACTCATGCGTTTCCCTTCCAAGCTTGGATTTCAGGCGTGCTATCGTGTTAACGCGCTATTGTGTTCCATATGGTACATTTTATCAGTTCTTTCCAGTTTGTCAATCCTGTTTCTGTGCTCTTGACATCCCTAGTCCGTAATGTTAGGGTTAATCCATAATCATATGAAGGAACCGTTACCTATATGTATCGAGACACCGAAGATGCCTTGTTCCATAAAATCAATGCATTTCGCTTTTTTGCAATCATTGGCGTATTGTTTATCCATGCAGAAAACTATGCCCAGTTTGGGTTTTTGGCGGGCACACAGGGGTATGCTTTGGAGCAGAAGGCAATTGGTGCGTTTGAGTGGGCGGTGCCGCTGTTCTTCTTACTTTCTTCTCTTTTGTTCTATCGTGGATTTCACATGGATCAGTTGCTCCCAAAATGGAAGCGCCGTATTCAGACCTTGCTTGTCCCGTATTTGATTTGGAACACCATCTATTTTGCGCTCTTTGCGTTGCTTCCCCGGCTGCCGTTTCTAGCGCAGTATCTCAACAGTACGCCGGCCCCGCTGACATTCTCCGAACTACTTTCCTCGATCTTCCTCAACCGTTATGCAGGATTTTTATGGTTTATCAAAACATTGATCGTATTTACATTGGCGGCTCCCTTGTTCTATCTTGTATTTTCGCGCCGGTATTTGGGCGAGATTGTGCTTGCCGCCTTTCTGTTGCTCTCCATATTCTCTCCTGCTACTTTTTTGCCGGAAATCAGTTTGCGATGGCGTTTCATCCTGTTTTATGCTATTGGCGCCTATGTCGGTCTCCGCTTTCCAGATGCTGCACGCATCTCCTTCCCGCGTGCGGTTCGGATTCCGTTGCTACTTGCGATTCCATTGATTGTTGCGCTTGATGCACTGCTGGACTGTGAGTTATATAGCCTGATGATTATTGCTTGCCTCTGGTTTGGGCTTGACGCTGGCTCTTTCACGCCCAAGCGCACCTATGGAACCTCATTTTTTATCTATATGCTGCACATTCTCGCGTTTTCCGTGATTAAGAAGATTCAATACGCGCTTTTGCCGCACACCGTGGGTTGGATGCTTCTTGCATACGTGAGCGTTCCGCTGATCGCGCTTGCCCTGCTTGCCCCGCTGGGTCTGCTGATGCGTAGGGTTATGCCGCGTTTTTATGGCGTTTTATTTGGTGGAAGGTAGTTTGTCATTCGTACGATGTTATGTTATATTGTTTCCAGTTAAGGTAACCAAAAACATGCGCAAAGGAGTATTTCGATGAAACTGATTTCCTGGAACGTCAACGGCCTTCGCGCCTGTATCACCAAAGGATTTTTCGACTTTTTAAATGAGCAACAGCCGGATATCATCGGCTTGCAGGAAACGAAGATGCAGCCGGAGCAATTCGACGGAACGGTAGATGGCTATCACGTCTTTTGGAACAGCGCCGAGAAAAAAGGCTACTCCGGCACAGCAGCGTTTGTGAAGCAGGAGCCGCTCAGCGTCACCTACGGCATTGATCTTGCAGAGCACAACACCGAAGGGCGTGTCATTACGCTGGAATACCCGACGTTCTATTTTGTTACCGTGTACACACCCAACTCGCAGGACGGATTGAGGCGGCTTGATTACCGCATGAGCTGGGAGGATGCGTTCCTCACCTATCTCAAGGCGCTGGACGCAAAAAAGCCCGTCATCGTCTGCGGTGATCTCAACGTTGCCCATCAGGAAATTGACCTGAAGAACCCGAAGACCAATCGTATGAATGCAGGCTTTTCCGATGAGGAACGTGCCTGCATGACGCGACTCTTGGAAAACGGGTTTGTCGATACATTCCGTCATTTTTACCCCGACAAGACGGAAGCCTATAGTTGGTGGAGCTATATCGGAGGCGCACGCTCACGCAACGCCGGGTGGAGAATCGACTATTTTATCGTATCTGAGCGATTTATCGATCATGTAAAGGACAGTTATATCCTCTCCGATGTGCTCGGCAGCGACCACTGCCCGGTCATGATTGAGATTGACGCAGAATAATATCATCAAAAACGGGAGAATTTATGATCATACTCGCTTCCTCTTCCCCTCGCCGCCGAGAACTGCTCTCCATGATCGGTCTTCGCTACATCATCGAAACCTCCGGCGAGGAAGAGATTCAGCCGCACGGCCTACCCCCCGCCGAATTTGTGAAAACACTCGCGCTACAAAAGGCGCAGCCCGTTGCCGATTTGCATCCCGACGATTGCGTGATTGGCGCAGACACGATAGTCTATTTGGAAGGCGATATTCTGGGCAAACCGCATACACCCGAGGTCGCAAAAACGTATCTTACACGCATGCAGGGCAAAACGCATGTTGTGTTTACAGGCGTTGCCGTGTTAAAAAATGGCAAGACAGATGTTCGGCACTGCGAAACAACGGTCACCTTCGCGCCCATGACACAGCTGGAGATTGAGCGCTATGTTGCAACCGGAGAGCCTTTGGATAAAGCAGGTGCTTATGGCGTGCAAGGACCAGGCGGCGTGTTTGTTGAGCGTGTTGAGGGTAATTACTTCAACGTCATCGGACTGCCTCTTCCCATGCTGTATCAAATGCTCACCGACGCGGGTGAAATCGTGATCTAATATTTATTTCAATGAATTATGAATGAGAAATATAGAAGAAAAGCTAAAAATATTACTTTTGCAGAATTTGTATGAATGAAATTATAGAAGAAAAGCTAAAATTACTTCCCTCCTCGCCCGGCGTTTACAAGATGTTTAACGCGTCCGGCGAGGTCATTTACGTTGGCAAGGCGATTTCACTCAAAAATCGCGTACGCCAATATTTTCAATCCTCCAAGAATCATCCGCCTAAGGTCACCGCAATGGTTCGCCAGATTGCGGATTTTGAGTATATTCGTGTCGCCAACGAAACCGAAGCGTTTTCGCTCGAATCCAACCTCATCAAGGAATTCAAGCCAAAATACAACATACTTCTGAAGGACGATAAGCACTTCCCCTACATTCGTGTGGATTTACGACAGGATTTCCCCCGATTAGAGGTTGTTCGCCGCGTCAAGAAGGATGGCGCAAAGTATCTTGGCCCGTTTCTGTCCGGCCTGCTCCTGCGGGATGGCCTTGCGCTGGTGCGCGAGCAATATCCCATCCGTCAGTGTAAAAAGGACATTGCGCGCATGATTGCGCGACGCGAGCGCCCCTGTCTGATGTATCATATCGGCAAGTGCTGCGCGCCCTGCTCCGGAAATATCTCCCGCGCGGAATACCACAAGCTCATCGACGAGGTGCAATCATTTCTCTCCGGCAATACAACAGAGATTCTTCGCTCCTTGCACGAGCAGATGAACGCCGCCGCTGATGCTATGGACTTTGAAAAAGCGGCAATCCTGCGCGATCGCATCCGCGCCATCGACAGCCTGAACGAAAAGCAGGCGGTAATTGCCACCACCAACACCATGCTGGATGTGTTTGCCCTTGGTCGGCTGGACACCAACGCGCTTGTATTTGCGCTGTTTGTTCGCAATGGCAAGGTCATTGGAACTGAGAAATTCCGAATGGATGCGGATGTGGAAGAATCCGACGCGGACATCCTCTCCGCGTTTCTCTCGCAGTACTATGCCGAGGCTGTGACATTTGTGCCGGAGGTATTGCTCTATCAGGATGCGACAGAGATGGAGACCATATCCGGCTGGCTCAGCGGGCTTGCCAAACGCAAGGTTGAGGTGCATCGACCTCAACGCGGTGAGAAACGCAAGCTGACGGAGATGGCTTACCGCAACTGTTTAGATTTACTAGAAAAGGATGCCTCCCTGCAAAAGCGTGCTTGGGAGCGCGGCGAAGGCGCGCTGACGCAGCTGAGCGCGATTCTAGGCCTGGAAACCGTACCAACACGCATTGAATGCTTCGATAACTCCCATATTCAGGGACGCGACACGGTATCGTCCATGGTCGTCTTTACCGATGGACAGCCAGACAAGAGCGCTTACCGCCGGTTTCGCATCCGCGCAGATGCGGGCGGCAACGATCTAATTGCCATGCGTGAGGCACTCACCCGCCGGTTCAAAAAAGCGGAGGAGCAGGAAGCGGGATTTTTGCCGTTACCCGATTTACTTGTCATGGACGGCGGCCCGGCGCAGCTTCAAGTTGCGCTGGAGGTGTTGGAGTCATTCTCGCTGGACTTTGTGCCGACCATCGGCCTTGCGGAGCTGAGCGAAACCATCTATCTACCCGGAGATGAGCCGACGATTCAGCTGCCGCGTAATTCCGCGCCGCAACATCTCATCGAGCGTCTGCGGGATGAGGCGCACCGCTTTGCCATCAGCTATCACCGCAATGTGCATAACCGAAACGCACTTTACTCGGTTCTGGACAGTGTTCCCGGCGTTGGAGACAAGCGTAAGCGCGCGTTGTTTGATGCGTTTCTAACCATCGATGCCATCAAATCCGCCACAGTTGAGGAGCTCAGCGCCGTGCCAGCTATCGATACCCGCACCGCAGAATCGGTCTATAACTTCTTTCATAAAGATCCCGATGCAGAAGAATCATCGGGATCTACGACGGAGTAATTCGTATTTCACATAACAATCGCCCCGCATGTCGCAGGGCGATTGTTATGAAAGAATATATTCCTATTTATCCGGCAATCAGCTTGCCAACGACGGGCACGCCGTTTAGCTTGGATGTCCCGTGAGGTGACTTGTTCTTGATGGCATCCGTCAAGTCATTTCCTGCGGAATATCCCTCGTGTCCACCGTTTTTCCATTGGCGAACATTCGTCACATCGTAGATAATCCCATCCACGGCAATATAGGCAGGATTACCATTTTTCCCGTCATACTGTTTGAGTTGATCCAGCGTGAGTTCCAATGTTCCGTCTGCTGCCGAGCCAGCTTTTGCGGTTGCGGTTGGTGTTGCGGTTGCCTTCGGAGTCGGCGAAGCGGTCAGCGCGGTGGTGGCGGTTGGCTCATCGGTCGCCATAACGACCTCTGCTACCGCTGGTGCAGCGGTTGCTTCTACCACAGCCGCGCCGCTGGCACATGCTACGGCAAATAAACCCAGTGCAGTAACCATTGCTACCAAGATAAAAAACTTTTTCATATAATAACTCCTGTATATTTAATAAATAATAAGAATTACTCTTATTTATCTAGAATATAACAAAAAAGCCAATCGTTTGCAATTGACTTTTTCGTGTCTTTTGTGACTAAATTACGCTCTAACCTTACTCCACAGTTTGCGGAATTTTTTCTGAAATGCGTTTCATGATATCGCTGATATTCTCAATTGCCGGAACGATGTATTCCCGATCTGTTGTTTTGAGACGGAGTGCAGGCGCGCTGTGCTTTTTCGTGATAGCAAGCGCTATCGCATCCACTGAAATGATTTGATCATATGCAAGAGAAAACGCCTCGCCTTCATCACGCAGGGTCGGGTTTGCAATCGCGTGTCCGCTCACTCCATCATCACGCAATGTGATAAATGCGCGAAGCAAGCGGCGTTTATCCAATACATTCCCCACACAACCGTAGACAAACCACAGAATCAGCAGAATGCTCACCACAAGCACCAGATTTGGAGAAGCGCCTTTCACCAGTGGATCTTTCTGCGCGCTGACCCGATAATAATTGACAAAGTTACTCACAGCGATCAAAACGATAACTGCAATGCTACTCCAGAATGACAGATCGAACAGACTTTTGATCTGCCGGTCTACTCTTGCGGTAATGGGCTGCATGGTTTGATTCCTCCGTTTGTTTCCGGTTGATAATGGCAAAGCTCAAAGGATGAAAACGGAGGGCGGGGTGTCCCGCCCTCCGCAACAGGAGTTGCTTACTCTTCCTCTTCCTCTTCCTTCTTCGCGGCTTCGATAATCTTCTTGGCGATGTTGGAAGGCACATCCTCATAGCGGATGAACTCAGAGGTAAACGATCCGCGCGCTTGCGTCATGCTGCGCAAATCGGTCGCATACTTAAACATTTCGGAAAGCGGCGCTTCCGCAACGACGATGGTGCCGCCATCTACCGGATTCATGCCGAGCATACGTCCGCGGCGGGAGGAAAGGTCTCCGCTGATCGCGCCAACGTATTCGCTCGGAACAAAGATCTCGAAGCGGTGGATTGGCTCGATGAGGGTCGGATTCGCCTTCACGCAGGCCGCCTTGTAGGAAAGACGGGCGGCGGATTTGAACGCGACTTCCTTGGAATCGACCGGGTGATATTTTCCATCGTAAAGCGTTGCCTTGATGCCGACCATTGGATAGCCCGCGAGAACACCATGCACAAGCGCTTCCTTGAGGCCCTTTTCGACGGCTGGAATGAATTCTCTTGGAACCACGCCGCCGACGATCGCATTGACGAATTCATAATCTACGCCTTCATCCGCCGGTTCAAAGCGCATCTGAACCACACCGTACTGACCGCTGCCGCCGGACTGCTTCTTATGCTTACCTTCGGCCTCCGCCATGGTGTGAATTGTTTCACGATATGGGATGCGCGGGTCGGTCAGCTGTGCTTCCACGTTGCTCTTGTTCTTGAGCTTGCCGCAGACAACCTCAATGTGCATTTCGCCAAGTCCTTGAATGAGCACATCGCCTGTTTCCGCGTTCTTCTCAATCTGGATTGTCGGGTCTTCTTCCTTAATGCGGTTGAGACCGGATATGACCTTGTCATCCTCACCCTGCTTCTTTGCGGTAACCGCAAGGGAGATGGCGGGTTTCGGGAAGTCGATCTCGTCAAACACGATCGGATCGCTAGCATCGCAAAGCGTATCGCCTGTTACCGTATATTGCAGCTTCGGCAGCGCGCCGATGTCGCCCGCGTTGAGCTTGTCCACCGCAACGGTCTTCTTGCCGCGCAGCATGACGGGAGCGGTCGGTTTTTCCGCTTTTTCCGAGTTGCTGTTGTAGGGTGCAACGTTGATATCCAGCGAACCACGATAAACCTTGACGATTGAATATTTACCAAACTGGTCAAACGTGGTCTTAATGACCTGCGCTGCAAACTTGCCATTTTGAGAAACGACAACATCCGCGCCGGTTTTCACGCTCTTGGCATTCGGCACCTTAGCAAGGTCAGCCGAAGGCAGGTAACGAACGACCATATCCAGCAGCGTCGCAACGCCGATGTTCTGGGCGGCGGAGACGCAGCAAACTGGCGTAACGACGCCGGTTTGCACGCCAACGGAAAGACCCTGCAGCATCTCTTCGCGGCTGAGTTCGAACGTTTCGAGATATTTCTCCATGAGGGCTTCAT
>JAEWYV010000120.1 GCA_023458615.1 Bacillota bacterium | reverse complement strand
TAGACGTAATCTCCGTCCACTTGCCAACGGAGGAAAAGCCGGAGGCGCTATAACGACTCACGCTAACACCGCATGTACGGAGACTGAAATAGACCAACCCGGAGCAGTCAAATCCCTTGCTCGGGCTCTCTTCGGACCAGGAGTATGGTTTTCCAATCATGGCGGTTGCAACCGAGACCAGTCCATCCGCACTGTAAGAGGCGGAGTAGGAGACATCGGATCCGGAAGAGGAATCCGATGAAGAATCATTGTTGGAACTGCTGTCCGATCCGCTGGAAGAGGATGATCCACCAGAGGAAGAAGAGCCACCGGAGGATGAGCCACCTGATGAGCTGGAGGAGGAAGAAGGCTTTTTCGTTGGCTTCGGTGTTGGTTTCGCCGTTGGCTTCGGCGTCGGCGTCGGGTCGATTTTCGGCCTTGCTTCCGGCGAATACAATAGATCACGATCAGAAACGTTGAATACGCTGTCTACATCCAGTTTGTTTTTTGTTTGGAAAGCCTCCAATGAATCCTCGGTTGCAACGCCAAAGTAACCGTTGATCTTGCCTTCATAATAGCCCAACTCGTTGAGACGGGATTGCATGCTCTCTACATCGGTTCCGCTATCGCCCAGTTTAATTTCATAAGGCTTGGCTTCCGAACTAAACAAACGTTCCTGCAATTCGCTGGTGGCAACACCGTCCATAGGTTCTTCTACCGTTCTTTGAAAGAGCGAGACGGCAACAGTTGTTGCTTTATTATAGACGGTAGAGGGTTCATCGGAATCCAAATAACCAAGCTCCATCAGACGCGTTTGCAATTGGGATACGGTTGGGTAATTGTCGTTTTCCTGAAGGATATTATATTGTGAGACCTGTATGCCTCCGGTTGGTTCCGGCGTCGGCTCCGGCGTGCAACTGGCGCAGGACTCCGGCGCGAGCACCTCGGCATTAAATGGAATGGGGGATGGCGTAATCTCACGAACCTCTTGTTGCGCAACAAGAGCAACTGCGTTTGCGCCGGAGAAACGATCTACGGCAAGCGGAATCAAAACAAACGCTATTATGCACCCTCCCGCAATGGTAAGAATCCAGGTACGGGCGGACGAGGGAAATAGTCGCTTCTGTTTTTTACCAGATGGCAGGCGCGGGACACTCATGCAGGACACCTCGCAAGTATAAAAATCTATCAACAACGCAAAAATGGAGCATTGGCATTAAAAACAATACTATGACCTAATTCATTATATCGAATTTGTCATGTATTTGGTTTGAACAAATTCGAAATTTAGCCTCGAAATGTAACAAAATCATGTACGCGGCGTTCGCTTAACGTTTGCATTTGACCTGCATACACACCGGATGTGCTTTTGCTTTTGTGCGTCTACTATGGTAAAATAAACTGTCAAATTATTGGAGAATTACGATGTCATTGATACACGCACAGGAGCTTGAAAAGAGCTTTGGAGAACGAGTTTTATTTTCAGATATTGCGTTTGATGTGTTCGAGCAGGATCACGTTGGCCTTGTTGGCGTAAACGGTTGCGGCAAGAGCACGCTCATGCGCATGATTGCAGGTGCAGAACCGCATGATGGGCGCGGTCAGCTTTCCGTATCCCGAAATGCTTCTGTCGCCATGCTGGATCAATCTCCGCGCTGGGAACAGGGGATGACCCTCTATGAGGCGACGCTGGAAGCCTCCGACAAATGGATTGCGATAGAGCGTGAATTGCACGAGATTGCAGACACCATTGAGCACAGCGGCGCAAATGAGACCCTCATTCGAAGACAGGCGGATTTGCAGGACCGTTATCAAAGCGGCGGCGGGCTAACCTACCGCGCGCGCACGAAGTCAACGCTCATTGGCCTTGGGTTTTCCGAAGAGCAGCTCAATCGCCCGATTTCCGTTATGAGTGGCGGCCAGATGCGCAAAGCTGCTCTGGCAAAGATATTGATGTCGGATGCGGATTTGCTATTGCTGGATGAGCCGACCAACCACTTGGATATCGCTTCACTGGAGTGGCTGGAATCCTATCTTTCCACTTTTCGCGGTGCATTCGTGCTCATTTCTCACGACCGGTATTTTCTGGACAAGGTTTGCAATCGTATCTTTGAACTGGAAAACGGCTCAATGCATCTCTTCAGCGGGAACTATAGCACTTCTATGGAGAAGAAGATGGACGAGCGCGAGTTCGCCATGCGAAAGTATCAAAACACATTACGAGAGATCAAGCGCATTGAAGGCATTATTGAACAGCAGCGCCGTTGGAACCAGGCACGCAATTATGTCACGATAGCTTCTAAGCAAAAACAGATTGAGCGAATCAAAAGCACACTCGTTCGCCCGGAAGATCAACCGGAGGGAATCCACTTTCATTTAAAGGCCGATGCATTGACCGCCAATGAGGTTGTGGTCTGTAAGGACTTGAGTAAACGTTTCGGCGAGCGGGAAATTTTTCGCAACCTGAACCTTATGGTTCGACGGGATGAGAAGGTTTGTCTGCTGGGGGCGAATGGCTGCGGCAAAACCACACTGCTCAAGATTTTGACCAATAAGATTGAACCGGATTCCGGCAGCTTCAAGCTTGGCTCCAACGTGCACATCGGCTATTACGAGCAGGGTTCCGTGCGCCCGAATGACTCCCGCACAGTTCTTGAGGCACTCAACGCAATGTTCCCGCGCTATGACACCAAGCAATTGAGAAACCTCCTTGGCTCGTTCCTGTTTCGCGGAGATGATGTTTTTAAGCGCGTGAGCGATCTTTCCGGCGGGGAATATGCGCGCATTCAACTCTTAAAGCTCATGCTCAACGGCAGTAATGTCCTATTTCTGGATGAGCCTACCAACCACCTCGATATTCCATCCTGCGAGGCGCTGGAGCAGGCGCTGGGTGAATACGGCGGTACGATGATGATTGTGACACATGACCGTTATCTCGCAAACCGGATTGCAGACCGCATCATCATTATGGATGAGGACGGCATGCGCGAGTTTGAAGGCGACTGGGATGCCTATAAGGCGTTTTTAGCCGAGAGCACTGCGCCTAAGGAGAAAGATGAACCGGCCTCAAAGAATGACTATCAACTGGCCAAGGAGCGAAAAAGCGCGCTTGTGAAGGCAAAGAGCGCATTAAAGCGGGCGGAGGAGCGCGTTCATACAGAAGAGCAAACGCTCAGCGCGCTGGAACAAAAAGCCAACTTGCCGGAGATTGCGAGCGACTTTACATCCGCGAAAGCGATCTATCAGGAGATGGATGAACAGCGTAAGCGCATAGAGGCGTGTTATGCCGAATGGGAACAAGCGGAGACGGAATACAGCGCGCTGCAAGCCGCTGAGGACGAATGAAATTAAGTACGCAATCACCGGCGCATACCGCCGGGCGGGAAGGATGACATAGAATCACATGGAGTATTCTAAGTTTTCATTGGGACTGCGCTTTGCAATGACAAGTGACTCCAACCTCACCCCCGAACGATGCTGGAATATTGCATTTTCGGAGGTTCCGATAACATACGTTGTAGACGCAACGCTTTTCGGTGCGTGGGACGATGTAGGCGCGGCGGATAGCGAAGCCGCATATATCTGTATGTTCTCCAATCTTTCGCTCAAAGTAGGGAAGGCGCTTTACGATCAATTGCAACAAAAGCCGGTGCTACTGTCCTGCCTAACCATCTATCGCCCGTTTATCCAGAATAATCGTGTTGAAAAATGCAGCGAGGTAGAGTATCTCGGCAAGGTTTCTGAGGACGGCACAGTGTCCGGTGGCGATGTTGCCTACGGTACAATGAAGATTGCGGGTACGCTTCCGTCAATCTGCGATAAAACCGGAGCATGCAGACGTATTCTCATTGCACCGGACGCCTGGACGGGAAAGTTTACCTCGGCAGATGCAGCGCGGCATATGCTCCGCTCCGCTGCACAAATTTTGCCGAAGGCAATTTTACGCACGCAACTCATCGCCGACGGCGGACAGGGCACAATGGACGCGCTGGTCTGCTCCATCAATGGGCGTTACCTAAAGGCGAAAATAAAATCATCCTCCGGCGAAGATAAGGTGATTCGATACGGTATCCTGCCGGATAGAACCATTGTTCTTGAGTCGGAAGACCTCACGCAGGACGAATTGGAACAGGCGCTGACGCTTCCGCAAAACAAAGGCTTTCGAAACTATATCATCGCTGCTGGCAATGGCATCTTACCCGAAAGCGTGCCGGAGGGAATAGACGCAACCGTGCTGGGTAAGCGGATTCCCGCTTCTCGCCGCAACAGCGCACAGATTGAATATCGCAACGGTGTGGAAACGGTGCTGGATATCTGCGAGTTCCATCATCATCTTGCAAAAGCGGACTGGCTGATTGCGCTGATGCGTCTACTGGACGACGCAGGTTCAATCAATGACCCAACCACCGATGCATTGCTCTTTCACTGCCGCGCGCAGCAGAAACATGCGGCAATTCTTGCCTTTACAGATGATGGCAGGTTCTTTGCAAAGATTGATGATGCGCCTCTGGTTCCGATTGAAACATCCTCTTTTGATGAGGCGGCAAACGCATTATTCTTAATCATTAAAAATACCGCCGCTCTGCCCGTGCCGCTGTTTCGCATTCCGCGCGCGGAGGATGTCATCAGCGATATGTAAGCGTTTGGGGAATCAGCCCATTAAGCGTGTTTTACACAACTATATTAGTCATAAATTGGAGCGAATGGAGATTTTTTACAATGAGAATGGTAGATCTGATCGAGAAAAAGGTACAGCACGAAGAACTCTCCAGCGAGGAGATAGCGTATTTTGTAAAAGGTTTTGTGGACGGAAGCATACCGGACTATCAGGCCTCCGCTCTGCTCATGGCGATTGTGCTAAACGACATGAACGAGCGGGAAGCGTCGGATTTGACGCTGAGCATGATGCATTCCGGCGATGTAGTGGATTTAAGCGATCTACCTGGCATCAAGGTGGACAAGCATTCCTCCGGCGGTGTAGGGGACACCACAACGCTGGTTGTTGCGCCACTAGTTGCAGCCTGCGGCGGTACGGTCGCCAAGATGTCCGGCAGAGGGCTAGCCTTTTCAGGCGGCACCCTCGATAAGCTTGAATCCATTCCCGGCGTCGTCGTTGCCCAGCCGATTCCGAGGTTTAAGGAAATTGTACGTAAGACCGGCGTATGTGTGATCGGTCAGTCGGGCGATTTGGACCCCGCCGATAAGAAGATGTATGCTCTGCGCGATGTGACGGGAACCGTACAGAGCGTTCCGCTGATTGCCGCGAGCATTATGAGCAAGAAATTGGCGGCTGGTCCGGATGCGATTGTGCTGGATGTCAAGGTTGGCAGCGGCGCCTTTATGAAAACGTTGGACGAAGCAACGCGGCTGGCAAATCTAATGGTGCAGATGGGCAAACGTCTCGGCAAGCGAATTGTCGCCGTCGTTACGGATATGAACCAGCCGCTTGGCCTCTCGGTTGGAAACGCGTTGGAGTTCCGTGAGGCAGTGCAGTTGCTCTCCGGGAAAGTTCCGGAAGGAGATGCGCTCTACGAAGTCTGCGTGCTGCTCAGCGCACAGATGCTGCTCCTAACCCAGCTCGCAGATAGTGAAGAAGAAGCGCGCACAAAGGTGAAACAGGCGATTGCAAACGGCATGGGTCTCGAAAAACTCCGCGCGATGATTCACGAGCTTGGTGGGGATGAGACGCTTCTTACACTGGATGGAATGGATAGCCTATGCGCGGTAAAACGGCAAATTCCGGTTTGCGCCAAGACAGAGGGTTATATTGTTGGCATGCAGGCGGAGCTCATCGGCCGTGCGGCGCAGGTTCTTGGCGCGGGCCGCGCTACCATGGAGGATTCCATTGATCCTGCTGTCGGCCTTGTCATGCACAAGCGCGTTGGGGATAAGATTGATAAAGGCGAGGCGATTTGCACACTCTACGTCAACGACGAGACAAATTTGGAGGATGCAATCTCAACAATGCATGAGGCGGTCTGTATCGGTGCAAAGCCGGACTGCGTAGCGCCGATGGTATACGGTGTGATTCGCTAAGATAACACCAAACCTGACAAAAGACAAAGGAGGAGCCGCTTGAAACAGCTCATCGCCATCGATGGAAACAGTTTGATGCACCGCGCCTATCACGCGTTGCCGCCTATGACGACGCGCGCAGGGGTACCCACGGGGGCACTGCACGGGTTTATCAGCATGCTCCTCAAGCTCATAGAACGCAATCCCGATTATCTTGTGGTCGCGTTTGATATGCATGGGCCGACCTTTCGACATGAGCAGTTTGACGCGTATAAGGCGGGGCGTAGAGAGACAGAAGATGATCTGAGAGCGCAGTTTCCCGTACTAAAAGAACTGCTGCAAAAGATGGGCATCACGATCTGCGAGACACCGCGCTATGAAGCAGACGATATCCTTGGCACATTCGCAAGAAAATGTGAGGCGGAAGGAATAGATGCATTGCTCGTTACGGGGGATCGCGACGCGTTGCAGCTCATCAGCGAGCGCACACATGTGCTCATGACCAAGAAGGGAATCAGCGAAACCATCGAATTTGACCGGGACGTACTCAAAGAGCAATACGGATTGGAGCCCGATCGTATGCGTGACCTGAAAGGCTTGATGGGCGACAACTCCGATAATATTCCCGGCATAGCGGGCGTTGGCGAGAAGACAGCAATGAAGTTGCTGGAAGAATACGGCACATTGGAAAACGTGTTGGCTCACGCTGATGAGGTAAAAGGCAAACTCGGCGAAAAGATCGCAGCCGGGGCTGATTCCGCGCGAATGAGTTATGAGATAGGCACCATCTGCACCAACGCACCAATTCCGATTGGCATTTCTGATTGCGCGTTTCATCCTTCATCGCTTTCCAACGCAAGAACTATGCTGCTGGATTTGGAGATGCGGGGCATCGC
>JAEWYV010000119.1 GCA_023458615.1 Bacillota bacterium | reverse complement strand
CTGCGAGAAGCTCGACCCAAAGAAATACGACATGTAAGGAGAAGAACATGGAAATCGTAAAGAATATTTCGGAGCTCCTGCAAGCCGGCAAGGCGAGGGATGTGAAGGCACTGGTACAGCAGGCGATTGACGAAGGGATCCCCGCATCGGTCATTCTGGACGAAGGTCTGCTGGACGGCATGGGCAAGCTCGGCGTAAAGTTTAAGAACAACGAGGTGTTCGTGCCGGAGGTTCTGGTTGCCGCGCGCGCGCTGAACTTTGGCACCGAGGTGCTCAAGGCAAAGCTGCTCGAAGAGGGCGTACAGCGCATCGGCAAGGTGGTCATCGGTACTGTCAAGGGCGACCTGCACGATATCGGCAAAAACCTTGTGCGCATGATGCTCGAAGGCGCAGGCTTTGAGGTGATTGATATCGGCGTGGACGTTAGCGAGGACGCGTTTGTGCAGGCGGTTCGGGATCACGCGCCGCAGGTACTCTGCCTCTCTGCTCTGCTGACGACGACGATGAACCAGCAACTTGTGGTCATTGAGGCGCTGAAGGCGGCGGGTCTTCGCGACTCCGTCAAGGTGATGGTCGGCGGCGCGCCGATCACCCAGAGCTATGCGGATCAAATCGGCGCGGACGCGTACACCCCGGATGCCTCAACCGCAGCGGAGGTTGCCAAGTCGTTTGTTGCCTAAATTTCGGCAGCGAACGAAAACGTTGGATGAAACGGCGGGTCGCCGCGGGGGTGGAATGCGTATGAAGACAAGGATTGATGTGGTTTCCGGCTTCCTCGGCGCGGGGAAGACGACACTGTGCAATCATTTGTTGCAGCGCATGATACAACGCGGCGAGCGCCCCGCCTATCTCGTCAACGAGTTTGGCAAGACCGGAATTGACGCAAAGCTGCTTGCCGGGCAGGGGTTTGTCAGCGTCCCGATCGAGGGCGGTTGCATCTGTTGCACGCTCAAGGACAGCGTCGCCGCCGCAATCGAGTCCGTAATCGATATCCATCACCCGACGCGGATACTCTTTGAACCCTCCGGCGTGTTCATTTTCGATTCGTTTCTGGAGCTGTTCCAGAGCGGGCCGCTTTCGCAACTCTGTGAGATCGGCGGGCTAATCACCGTGGTGGACAGCGTCAATTTTCAATCGGCCAGACTCGTCTTTGGCAGCTTCCTCTACAACCAGATTCAAGCCGCAGAGACGCTTGTGCTGAGCAAGACCGAAACAGTGCCCGAGCGGGTAAGCGATCTTTTGAACATATTGCAAGACGTAAACCCAACGGCAACGATTCTCGCGAAACCATTTCCAGCACTGTCTGACGGAGATCTTCTTAAGATGCTTTCCCCGCGCGGGGAGATAACCACGGCGCACGCGGTGCACCGGCACGAGCGCCTCGCGACGCGAACCATTTCTCTGCCGGATAGCTGGACACGGGAGAATCTGGACGCGATGATTGCCGCGATTCAATCCGGTAGATTTGGCGAGGTCTATCGCGCCAAGGGGTTGATTCAGATCGAGAAGGATGCGTTGCTGGTCAACATCGCCGGTACGGATTCATCAGTTGAGCCTTTCTCAGGCGCGGCGGATCAGCGGCTGACGCTGATTGGGAAGAGCATCGATCAGCAAGCGTTGCAGGCGTTTCTTACGGCAAACGGTTCTTAGAAGCATTAGAATAAACATTCAACACACAAAAACGCCCTATTTGGGCGTTTTTGTGTGTTTTGCGATCATAGTGTTTCATGAATCGGATCGTCTGCGTCAGTAGGGAGCGATAGGACAAACGTGCTGCCCGCGTCAACTTCGCTTGTTGCGGTAATCGTTCCGCCGTGTGCGCGCGCAATGGCAAGCGCGATGGCAAGGCCGATGCCGCTGCCGCCCGTCTGCCGACTCCGCGAAGGGTCGGCGCGATAGAACCGCTCAAAGATATGCGGCAGATCCTCCGGCGAAATGCCGCTTCCCGTGTCGCGTATGGTGAGCGTTGCGACCGTGCCCTCCGCCGCTGCCTCCAGCGAGATGCTGCCGCCTGCGGGGGTGAATTTGAGTGCATTGTGCAGCAGGTTGACGAGCACCTGCCCGATTTTGTCCCGATCGGCAAAAACCGGAGCCGCCGTACCGGAAACGTGCAGGGAGACACCGCCGTTTTGCGCCGCGCTTTCAAAGTGCTGCGCGGTCGCTTGCGCAAGATCGAGCAGATCAAACCGTTCCCGTTGAAGCGTGAGCGACTCGGAATCATAGCGTGATAGAGACCCGAGTTCATCCACAAGCTTATTCAGGCGGAGAATTTCCTCACGGCAGCTCGCCAGGTGCGCTTCATTCGGTTCCCAAACGCCGTCCAACATGGCCTCCACCGTGCTTTGCAGCGTGGTCAGCGGTGTGCGCAGTTCGTGCGCCACATCCGCAGTCAGACGCTTTCTTAAGGTTTCCTGCTCCTGCAGCGAATCGGCGAGACTGTTGAGTGAATGTGTCAGCTCCAGCAACTCCGCCGTATCGGCGGACGGCGTGAGCCGCTTGTGATACTCACCCTCCGCGATATGCCCGGCGGCGTGGATGACGTCCGCAATCGGTTTGGAAAAACGCCGCGCGAGCCACGCGCCAATGAATACGCAGGCCGCAAGGGCAACCGCGCCCGCGATCAACAGGAGGCGGTTGAGCGCGGTTAAAAACTGTAAATCCGCGTCCTTAAAATAGTAGGGGCCATAGTAGCCGATATGGATGGTTCCAACCGTTTTCCCGTCGGCAACGGCAGGAAAGCTCTTCTCCTCATAGCCGCCCTGAAAGCTTGCGTTATAGGACTGCATGTTTTGCGCCATGTTCGAAAGAATGCGCATGCACATGCCGTTGTTATGGACGCGCGCGTCCCAGATAATCGCGCCGTCGTTGCCCTCGATGCGCAGAATCAAGCCGTCGGTGAGCAGATTCATGCCCGTTTCGTCGAGGCTGACCGCGTCCCAGCGCCCCGCGTGGGCATAGAGCGCGGAGACCTGCTCCACCGTTGCGGCCATATCCGCGTTCAGGCGGTCGGTCGCGTAACGCTCAAACTGCCTGGCGAGAAAGAGATTGGCCAGTATACCGACGAGTGCAAGGGAAAACAGCGCAATTGCGAGAAACGCGCCGGTGAGTTTTGTGCGCAGTGTTGCGGGTTTCATCGTTCACCTCCGTTGAACCGATAGCCGACGCCGTGTATGGTGACGAGATAGCGCGGCTGCTTTACATCCGGCTCAATCTTCTGGCGCAGGTTCTTGATGTGCGTGTCAATCACTCGGTCATATCCTTCGTAATCCTCACCCAGCGCAGCGGCGATCAGCTCGTCCCGTGTAAACGTCCGTCCAGGATGCTTATAAAACACGGCGAGGAGGTTGTATTCGCTGGGGGTGAGTGATAGCTCCGTATTATCGCGGAGCACGCGGCGCGCGGCAACGTCGATTTTGAGTCTGCCATTGTCAAACTCTAGAACGCGGCTGCTTTTCTCGCGTCCTGTTCCCGCGCGGCGGAGCACGGCATAGACGCGGGCGACCACCTGCCGGGGGCTAAAGGGCTTGGTTACGTAATCATCCGCGCCGATGGCGAGGCCGCCGAGGATGGATTCCTCTTCGGTCTTTGCCGTGAGCATGATGATTGGCGTGTCGCTCTGCGCGCGAATTGCGCGGCAGACTGCTTCGCCGGAGCGCTTTGGCAGCATGAGGTCAAGCAAAACCAGCGAGGGGGAGAGCGAAGCGAACTTTTGCAACGCTTCCTCGCCGTCTGCCGCGCAAGCGACAAGAAACCCTTCCCGTTCGAGATAGGACTTCAACACATCCGCTATTTTTACCTCGTCTTCCACGACGAGTATGGTTTCGTTTACTTCCATATCGATCCTGCTTGCTCCCCGAATCGCGTCTGTTTTGCTTCAAACTGCCCTTGATTCACTACTAAATAGCGCTTCGGGCGCAGCTCTTTTTTAGCATACGCCCGAAATATGCGCTTTGCAATTAGGCTTCGAGGGAATACGGTTTGAGCAGCACGTCAAAGTCCCGGCCCGCGTCATCCTTCATGGTTTTGAAAATCCAGCCGTCGATATTCTGTACGTCAACGCCGAGATCGGCTAGCGGCTTTGCCGCAATCACAAACACGATATCCTTGTCGTTGGTCGATTCATCCTTCGCCCATTCCACCTTACCTGCGGGCAGCTGGATGCCGAAGTGGTCGAGATCGGCATGATAGGAGAGGATTTTGCGGTCAGCCTTTACGCTCTCAAACAGCGCGTTCGTAAATGTATCCTGCTTGCCGTTGCCATCACCAAAGTCGGCGGTGAAATATAGCATGGTATCATCTGTGCGATATCCCGTGCCAAGCTTCGCAGGATCGAGTCCCGCGTCCACGAAAGGCTTCAATGGGGTCTGCATTACGAGGTCTTCCGCACCGGTCATGCTGTAATCATGGCTGACTTTCAGCGTGGTTTCTCCATCGACGGAGAGATAGTAGTAATGGTCGGACTCCGTGTTGTCCGTCAAGATGGAGGGATACTTCTGTAAAATCGTATCTAGGGACGTCGGGCTGTTATTCAGGATGACGTCAGCAGCGGCACATCCGGTCAGAATAATCGCGACAAGCGCAAGCGCAATTGCGATGGTTCGCTTTTTTTTCATATAGTTCCATTCCTCTCTTGGCGTAAAATTAATCTTGGTTGGTTACTTTCAGCCGGAATCGCTTGAGCCGCAGCGCATTAGTGACCACGGAGACGGAGCTCAGCGCCATGGCGGCGCCCGCAAAGACTGGGGTCAGCAGCGGGCCGCCAAAGGCATAGAACACGCCCGCGGCAAACGGAATGCCGACGATATTGTAAGCAAATGCCCAGAAGAGATTCTGGCGGATGTTACGGATGGTTGCACGCGAGAGCGCAACGGCGGCGCTGACGGCGGAAAGATCGCCGCGCATGAGCACGACGTCGGCGGATTCAACCGCAACATCCGTGCCGGTGCCAATCGCCATGCCGACATCCGCCTGCACGAGCGCAGGAGCGTCGTTGATGCCATCGCCAACCATGGCAACGCGCTTGCCCTCGGCCTGTAGTTTCTGCACTTCGCTTGCCTTGCCGTCCGGCAAAACATCGGACAGCACGTGCGTGATGCCGACGCTCTCGGCAACCGCGCGGGCGGTGCTGGCGTTATCGCCCGTGAGCATATAGACCTCCAGCCCCAGCGACTTGAGCTGCTCGATGGCGTGCCGACTCGTGGGTTTCACCGCGTCCGCCGCTGCCATCAACGCATGCAGCGTGCCGTCGATTGCGATATACATCAGGGTTTTGCCCGCGGCTGCAAAGGCAGTTGCGGGTTTTACGGATTGCGAAAGATCGATTCCACTCTCCACCATAAGCTTCGCGCTACCCGCGAAGATGCGCCGTCCGTTTACCACGGCTTCGATGCCGCGCCCGGGGATCGCGCGGAATTGATCGACCGAGGCAAGCGTGAGACCGCGTGCTTGCGCCGCCTGCACAATGGCGCGCGCAATGGGATGCTCCGATCCATGCTCGGCAGAGGCGGCGAGCAGAAGAACCTCGTCCTCGCTATCCGCTGTGAAGCGGGCGATGTCCGTGAGTTCCGGCTTGCCCTGCGTAATGGTGCCTGTTTTGTCGAGCACGACGGCGTTGATGCTATGCGTCGTTTCCAGCGCTTCGCCGCCTTTGATCAAAACGCCGAGCTCCGCGCCCTTACCCGTGCCAACCATGATGGCGGTCGGCGTTGCGAGCCCCAGCGCGCACGGGCAGGCGATGACGAGTACGGTGACAAAGATATTGAGCACGAAGTTAAAGTCTTTTCCAACCAGCGCCCAGACCACCGCGGCAAGCACGGCGATGGCCAGCACGGCAGGCACAAAATAACCGGAGATAACATCCGCAAGCTTAGCGATGGGTGCTTTTCGCCCCTGTGCTTCCTCGACAAGATGGATGATTTTAGAAAGTGCCGTGTCCTCACCTACGCGGGTAACGGTAAAATGGAGCAACCCTTCGCCGTTGATGCTTCCACCGGTAACCGCCGAACCGGGCTGCTTTTCCACGGGCAGACTCTCGCCGGTCAGCATGCTTTCGTCCACGCTGGAGGCGCCGTCAAGCACGGTTCCGTCGACGGGGATTGCCGCGCCGGGGCGAACCAGAACGACATCGCCAACGGCGACCTCGTCCAGCGAGACCTCCAGCTCCACGCCATCTTTCACGATAACGGCGGTCTGCGGGCGGAGGTTCATGAGCTTTTTGATGGCTTCCGAGGTCTTACTCTTGCTCACGGCCTCCAGATATTTCCCGACCATGACCAGCGTGATGACCACGGCGGCGGACTCAAAATAGAGGTGCTGCGCAAAGCCATAGTCGCCAAGATAAATACTCACGGTTGCATATACGCCATAGAGAAACGCGCTGCCTGTGCCGATTGCCACCAGCGTGTCCATGTTCGGCGCGCCCTTGAACAGCGTTTTAAATCCAACGCGGAAGAAACGACTGCCCGCAAAGAGCACGGGGATGGTTAGAAGCAGTTGCACGACCGCGAACACAAGCGGGAACTGGTGCGGGTTCATAAAAGCGGGCAGCGGCACGCCGAGTTTGGGGAACATATGCGCCATTGCGATGTAGAGAATCGGCGCGGAAAACACGATGGAAACAATCAAACGAAGGCGCATGCGACGCAGGGCTTTTTCGCGCTTTTCCTGCTCCAGATCGCGCGTGTCCTCCGTGGCAAGATCCAGGGGGGTATAGCCTGCCCTGGTGATCGCCTCGCGCACCTGCGCAAGCTTGACACGAGTTGGATCATAGGAAAACGAGGCACGGTTGGTCGCAGGGTTGACCGAAGGATCGCTGACCCCGTCCAGTTTTTTCAGCGCGCGCTCGACAGCGGCGGAGCAGCTTGCGCAGGTCATGCCCTCTACGCCGAGTTCGGCATGCTTATAGACCTGCGGCGCGACGAGGCCGTAACCTGCGTCTTCCACCACCGCTTTTATGTTGTCAAAACCGAGCTTTCCCTCGTCAAACTGAACGCGCAGTGTCTCGGTTGCGAGGTTTACCTCCGCACGACTCACGCCGTCCATCTTGGAAACGGCGCGCTGTACGGCAGCAGAGCAGGCGGAGCAGGTCATTCCGGTTACTTGATATTGTTGTTCTGTCATGATTGCCTCCTTTTTAGCCGCAGCATGAGCCCGGCGAACGGGTTGTGTTGAGATTTGGTACGGCGGGATCCAGCGCTTCTGTGGCAGCTGGTGCCGTTGTGGCTGCTGGCGCTGGTGTTGCTGCGGGGGCAGTTGCCGCAAATAAATCATCTACGACAAGGATTCGCCCATCCAGCATGCCCATCCAGCAGGTGTATGGGATGAGCCCGGTCTCCTCTGGTGTAAATTTTATCACATTGTCGCCGGATGTCAGTGCCTTTTTCACATCGAAGGACGGGAGCACCACGGTTTGGTTGCATCCGGTGATGTTTTGCTCCTCCGCCGTAATGGTGAATTCCACAGGGATACCCTTTTGTACGATGATAAACGGATAAACGGAGGGATTCAGGTTCGCCTGCACTTTTTGCACACCGCCATCGAGCGTTGCGGGGAGATAGCCCTTGTCCAGTGCCTGCTGGAGCAGGGAATCTGTGCTCGCTTCCTGCTTCTGTACGGCGGCTGTTGCGGCGGGAGTCGCACCCAGGGTGACGGAGGAGCCCAGACCAAGCAGAGAGGCCGCGTTGGTTGCCATGACGATGGCGAAAAACACGACGAGAACGGCGCTGACCCTCTGAATTACATAGGCAAACTTACCCTTTAGTACGGAGAACAGCGCGCCTGCGCCGAGCATCAGTGGCACTGTGCCGAGGGAAAAAAGGAACATTGACAACGCGCCCGTCAGCACGGAACCGGTTGCCAGCGCGTAGAGCTGCATCGCCTGAAGCGGTCCGCAGGGCATAAACCCGTTGAGCAACCCAATTACGAGAGGGCCTTTACCCGCGCTTTTCTTGCCGATTTTCGCGGCGAGGAATCGCGGCATACGCGGCGTGAGCCAAGATGGCAGCCAGCCCAGCATGCTTAGCCCCATCAGCAGCATACCAACCGCGGCGAGCGCAAGCAGGATAGCCTTGAGTGTTTCGCTGAGGAAGAGTACAGAGCCGATGCCGCCGACCACTCCGCCGATGACGGTATACGAGATTACACGACCCAGATTGTAAAGAAGAGGGTTACGGAGGCTTGCCTTGCCAGTACCCTTTGTGCCGACGCTCTGAGAGAGATTGATGCCGCCGCACATTGCGATGCAATGCACGCTGGTGAACAATCCCGTAACGAACAGCGCGGAGAGGGAGATCGTGCTGTCGATCTTCGGAATATACCCAAAGAAGTCAAACCCGATGGTATAGCGCAGCAGCAGATAGAGCCCGACGAGAAACAATGCAATGGGAAGCACCTTGGAGATCGGGTG
>JAEWYV010000118.1 GCA_023458615.1 Bacillota bacterium | reverse complement strand
CCACCTGCTGGACGGCAGGATTACGGATATCACCATCAACCCAACCAACAAAGAAAAATCCAACACGCAAAACGAACCAAAGGTTCGGGAAACTGAGGTAAAATTGGATGCGTAACTCTAAGAAAATCCGGCTGTTCGCGCTGATTCTCTCGCTCGCGCTTGTGCTCACGGCGATACCGCTGACGGCGGCACTGGCGGCGGGTGGTAGTGTAGTGTTGTACAAAGACGATACGGACGATCACATCGTAGACGGGAACGAGAATGATTATCTCCAAACCCGCGCGGGACATGTCGGTGACGAAATCAGTGTCTATGTACCGATAAAAAACACAAGCGATTCCGACATCACCAATGTTAAATGTACGCTTGCCGTTTCAGATGACGTAACAAATTTCCCATTTGAAAAGCCTACCGATGGTTCGACCTCCGTTGAGTGGAAAGCATTGCAGGTTGCCCGAGATAGCAAGCTTGTTGCATGGAATGGTGATAAGTTGGCTAGCGGTGAGCACGCCTATTTTAAACTTAAGGCGACCTTTAGCGCCAGCGCAACACAGACTCGCTATTCTATTCCTTTTACAATTACTTATAATGACGGCTCAACGGACACCGTTTCAGTCGTCGTATATTGCCGCGGTATCGACACCACAGGTGGTGGCTCTAGCGGCGGCAGCAGCTATAAGAGCAAGCCGAAAGTGATAATCGAGTCCTACGACTTCTCGGCAGATACGATCTACGCAGGCGATACTGTGAAGCTGGATCTTATCATCGCCAACACCTCTGCCCGTGAAGCCATCACCAATCTTCAACTCGATTACACCAACGAGGCAGGTGCGGTTCTCCCTGCCCCCGGCAGCTCCAACAGTATTTACCTTGGCACCATCGACAAAAATGGCGTCCGTGTGTTGACCTTAGATCTTCAAATCATCCCCGGCGCGGAGGCAAAGAGTCAGGTTCTCGCCATCACCCTTTCCTATGAAGGCACGAAAAACCGCGCGGACTTTGAGGAAAAGGCCTCCATCAGCGTCCCCGTTCTGCAAAAAGCACGCGTGCGCATCAATGACCCCGTCATCTACGATGATCCGTGGGTCGGCAGCAGCGTTTCCGCCGGTGTCACGCTCTATAACCTCGGCAAATCCACGCTGTATAACTGCATGGTGGATATCGTCGGCGATAATGTCACGCTCGAAGAATCCTACTTCGGCGGCAACATCGCCCCGGGCGCAACCATGCGCGCCGACCTGAACATCACCCCGGAAGTGAGCGGCGAGGTAGAAGCGAAGGTTCGCGTCACCTATGAGGACATCAACGGTAACCAGACCGAAGAGCTCCTTCCGCTGAAAATGACCGTCAACGCGGATGATCAGGGCGCTGTTGCCTCCCCCGGTGACGGCGGCATGGCGGTCCCCGGCGACAAGCCCGCGGGCGCAAACATTGGCTGGATATTCTGGGTGCTCGGCGGAATCGCCGCGGTAACGGGACTCGTCTTCCTCGGCATCAAGCTCAAGAAAAAGCGCGAGCGCGCACTCGAGGACCTGTAAGCATCCGGCGCGAACTAGCGCAACTGGAGGAACAATGAAAATCAGCGATCTGCTGTCCACTGCGTTTTTAAACCTGTGGCGGCGTAAAATGCGGGCGTTTCTAACCGTGCTGGGCATGGTGATCGGCGTTGCATCCATCGTGGTCATGGTGTCCCTCGGCATCGGCATCAAGCAGGCAACCATCGAGAGCTTTGCGGGAACCGGAAGCCTGACCACCATCCGCGTCAACTCCTATTCCTATGTCAGCGGCGGAAATGGCCGCGGCTCTTCCCGCGAGACCGCGCTGAACAAGAAGTCTCTGTCGGAATTCAAGCACATTGAAGGCGTAGACGCCGTTATGCCGCTGGTGGAAACCTATGGCATGCTGCAAAGCGGACGGTATGCAACGGACGTTAATATCCTTGGCGTCACCAAGGAACAGGCGGAGAAATTCGGCATTACGCTGGCAGAGGGCAGCATGCCCGGCGTTGGCGGGGCAACCACCTATGAGATCGTTCTCGGCGCGTGGGCGTTGCAAAACTTCTACAGTCCGGATAACTACCGCCCGGCGGTGGATAAAAACGGGAACTCGAAGGTAACCACCTCCTCCCGCATGCAGCTCACATTTGACTACCGTAACATCTACAAACAGGTGGATATCGCGGTTGCAGATGACGGCACAGGCGAGCCGGAGAAGCCGCTCGGCAACTTCTACAAGCTCAAGGTCACAGGCGTGATGGATCAGGATAACAACGACTTCTCCTACTATTGCCTGATGGACTCCGAAGTGCTGGATAAGCTCGCAAAAGCCAACAAGGACTTTACCAACTTTCAGGCAAACAAGTACCAAACCGTGCTTGTCAAGTGCAAGAACATCGAGGATGTCAAGCCCGTAAAGGACGCGATCTCCGCCATGGGATACGGCACCTACAGCCTGCAGGATGCGGTTGAGATGGCTGAGGAGAGCACGAAAAATACACAGTATCTGCTCGGCGCCATCGGCGGCGTTGCCCTGCTCGTCGCCGCCATCGGCATCATGAACACCATGATGATGAGCATCTTCGAGCGCACCAAGGAAATCGGCATCATCAAGGTGCTCGGTTGCCGCATCGACAACATCGCGGGACTGTTCCTTGCCGAGTCGGCCTATATCGGTCTCTTCGGCGGTGCGCTGGGCATGGGGCTAAGCTTCATCATCTCGGTGCTGCTCAACCAACTGCTCGCGAGTTCGGGGCTTAGAAGCATCATCCCCGCCTATCTCGTGTTTGGCGCGGTCGGATTCTCGATTCTCGTCGCGCTCGCCGCGGGCATGTATCCCGCCATCCGGGCGATGAAGCTATCGCCGCTTGCCGCCATTCGAAACGAATAGCATATTTTGTTACACCTGCAGTACTCCCGCTTTGGCGGGAGCTTGCTTTTGCCCTGAAATACCTGCATAAAATTACACTTTGCGTTTTCTTCTGTTACAACGTATAATGGGTCTTGCCCGAAAAACGCGGCCAGCAGGCGGTTTTTTGCGGATAAAAATCACAACCAGCATTTTCTGCGCCATGCGCGCCGGACAAGATAAGGACGAGAATTTCGAATGAAGATATATGACATCTCCCGCGATTTAATCAAGGCGATCCCCTACCCAGGGGATGAGCCGCCGCGCCTGCGCGCCGTGCACCGCATGAAGGACGGGGAAACTTACAACCTCTCCCGATTAGAGACAAGTATGCACGCGGGAACGCATGTGGACGCGCCGCTGCATTTCATTGCCGACGGCAAGGATATTGCCTCTATGCCGCTAAGCGCGTTTGTCGGCGAATGCGTGGTGCTCACCGTGCCAAAGACGCCGCTGGACGCCATGTATTTTATGAAGCGCCCGTTTGCCCCGCGCATCCTGCTGCACGGCAAGGGGCAACTCACCGAGAGCGCCATCGGGTATCTCTACAATCAGGGCTGTGTGCTCATCGGCACGGACAGCCAGTCCATCGGCTCCTATTCGGACGAGCTTTCCGTGCATGTTGCGCTGCTTGGCTACGGGGTTGCCGTGCTGGAGAATCTGGAGCTAAGAAATGTACCGGACGGACGCTACACGCTCTACGCCGCCCCGCTGAAAATTTCCGGTGCGGAAGGCGCACCCTGTCGAGCAGTTCTGATCTCCGATGAGTTAGAAGAGCCGCTGGCATAAATCAAATAGCGCTTACAACAAATAACGGCATCTGCGCAGGATGCCGTTTGTTTGTTTTGTTGTTTGCATTATTGACCGAGGCAATCGTAAAAATAGTCCCGATACGCCTTTTGTAATCTCCTCAGCAGCGGCTCATCCCGCATGCAAACGGCCTTCCCTTCCATCTCGCCAATGGGCAGGCCATGCGCGCTGGTACTCGTTACCATTAGTTCGTCCGCGTCATACGCCTCCTCCAGCGTAAAGGCCGTCTCGTCCACGGGTACTCCAATCTCCCGCGCAAGCATCAAAAAGTGTCCGCGCGTCACACCCGGCAGAATCCGTTCGTCGGCGGGCGCGGTGCGCAACACGCCGTCCTTGAGCATCAACAGATTGGAGCTGGAGCACTCGGTCACCACGCCGTCGCGATGGAACACCGCCTCACAGCAGCCACGTTGCTTAGCTTGTTCCGAGGCGAGCACACTCGGAATCAGGTTGAGGGACTTAATGTTGCAGTGCTGCCAGCGCGTGTCCGGCAGGACGATGACGCGGCGATATTCTGTCAGGTCCGCCAGCGGCACCCCGCGGGAGAAGATCAAAAGATTCGGCACAGCGTCCTCTGGAAACGAGTGACTCCGGATTGCCGTTCCGCGCGTCACCTGAAAATAGATCTGCTGGGAATCGCTATCCACGCGGTCCGCTGCCTCCTGCAAAATCGCGGTGAGCGCTTCGTCCGTCATGATAAACGGAATCTGCAAAAAGTTGAGACTTGCGCGGAACCGCGCCAGATGCTCCCTGAGCGCAAAGAAGCGATGCCGCTCCACCCGTAGTGCCTCATATACGCCGTCGCCAAAGTAAACGCCCCGATCGCAGGCGGGAATCATCAGCTTCTCAATGGGCTGAAATACACCGTTGTAATATCCTATGTTCTCCATATCGTCCGCCGTTTCACACCAGATGAAGCATTTTCAGATTGTTTCCAAAAACGCCTTTTTTCAGCATCGAAAATCGCCCGTTTTCCGCCCGTTCCGGCGCCTGTCGGGGGCGCGTAAAATTGACTTCAACTCAAAATTGCTGTACCATATATAATACAGTTTTTCCCGAAGGGATGCAACGAATGAAACGGACACTTCTGTTCCTGCTGGCGCTGTTATGCGCTTGTGCCATGTTGCCGCAGGCGCATGCGCGCGCAGAGGAGGAGCCCGTGATGCTTCAGGTGGACACCGTTGCCGGTGAATCCGGCGGCGAGGTGGATGTCCCCGTACTACTGGGCAATTGTCTTGGTGTGGACTCCGTTCAGCTGGATCTCAATTACGACGCCGATGCGGTCTCGCTTGTCTTAGTTACCTTTAACGGGCTCTTCACGCTGAGCGAATACAACGACAGCGAGGCGGGCCGCGTCCGCATCGCCTGCGCAAGCGCGCTGGGGCTCAACCAGGCGGGTGCGCTCGTCACCCTGCGCTTCGCGCTAAAGGGCGAATCCGGCAGTGCCGTCACCATCACCAACGCCATCGTCACGCGGGTTGACACGGATTACAACCAAACTGCAGCGTTCATCGCCGTTGAAGATGGCGGCGTCACCCTTGGCAGCGCGCCTCTGCCCGCAGCAAAGGTTACTCCCTGGCTTCCCCCGACGCCTACGCCCACCCCTTCTCCCGTACCAACCCCGACGCCGAGCCCAACCCCCGCGCCAACGCCAACCACTGCGGTGAGCGCGGCGCTTGACCTGGCACGGCGTATCCCTGCCGCCGCATATATCGTCACCGGCGCGCTGGTCCTGATTTTGATTCTCATTCTCACGCTTACCGCCGCAAAACAGAAAAAGCGAAACGGTTGAGCGATTCGCAAATCATCCCGAAAGGACGCGAAACAATGATCGAACATGCATCAAACCGAACCGGACGACTCAGCGCCGCCATTGCAGGCGTACTCGCCTTTGCAACACTGCTTGGCGGGTGCTCTGTCGCTCCTGCGCCTGCCGCAGCAACCGCGGCACCCACCGACGAGGCGATCACGGTCACCATGGCGCCGACGCCTTCGCCAACCGCGACACCGGAGCCTTCCCCCAGCCCCACGCCGGAGCCCAAAAACCGCTCACAAACCTCCGGCAAGGTGATTCCCGAAGGAACGCCGAGTAAGGTTTTCATCATGTCCATCGACAACGCGGAGGGCGCAAAACCGCAGACCTCGCTGATGGAGGCGGACATTGTTTATGAATTTCTTGTTGAGCAGACCATCACGCGCTTCCAGGCCGTGTTCAACGACAACTATCCGCTCTATGCGGGTCCCCTGCGCTCCACGCGCTACTATTTTATAGACCTTGCGCACGAGTGGGACTGCATGTATCTGCACGAGGGTTATGTGGTTCTGGACGCGCCGTATAAGCGCTTTCCGAGCAACCTCATCTCGCTCTATCTGCCGAGCGGAGATTTCCCCGGCTACAGCGCCACCTTCAGCCGCAAAAAGGGCGCTTATAACGACTTTGAAACCAAAAACGGCTATAAATTCCGTGCGCCGGAAACCGGCAGAGGCGACGTCCATGCGCTGTATTATCGCGTTGCGGCGCTCGTGAACCGTTATTTCAAGGACTATGAATCCAAGGTTTGCCAGCGGTTCAACTTCCTTGAAAACGTCTCCTATCCGGATGGCAAGCCCTATACCAACGTTGCGCTCCAGTTTGACAACAACACGGATCCCAAGTGGATTCAGTTCTTCTATAACGCCACCGACAACCGGATCTACCGCAGCGAAGCAGGTCAGCCGACCATGACGCGCGTTTTGAAGGACAACGGCGATAGCTATGACACCGTGCAGATGAATGTGCAGAACCTGATCGTGCAGTATGTCAACTACGGCTCGGTCAAGGGCGACACCAAGCACCGCCGCACCTGTGATCTTGTCGGCGAAGGCAAATGCGACTATTTCATCAACGGTCAGCATGTGACGGGCACCTGGTCCCGCCCGACTGCGGATGATTATACCTCCTATTTCCTTGACGACGGTTCCCTCGTGACGCTGGAGCCCGGCAACACCTGGATCGCCGTGCACCCCGCTGACGTTCCGGCGACCATTGAATAGTTCTGTGGTTAGTTTCATACGCAACGTCCTTCGCCGTCTTATACTGCCGCTGAGCGCAGCAACCCTGCTGCTGCTCTCCGGCTGTTCAGTCGTGCATACGATTATGGGCGGAACCCCGTCTGCAAGCCAAACGCAGGATGACGCAAGCATCGTCGTGGTCACAGACTCTGCCCCACTCGCGGCAACCAGTGAGCCGGAGAACGAAGGCACGGAGGCTGCCGAACCAGTGGATGAAGCCGAAGAGCAGGCCCCCGCAGCGGAGGAACAGGAACCCGTGTCACCAACCACGGGACGCCCGCTGCCGGAAGGCGCGGTCTATCGCCCCGTTCTCGTCGTGATGGACAACGCTGCGCAGGCGCGCCCGCAGACTTCGCTCATGCTCGCGGACATCGTCTACGAGTTCCCGCTCGACCGTACCGATCATGTAACGCGCTATCTTGCGCTGTTTTCAGACGAGCTGCCGGAGCGCGTCGGCCCCGTGCGCACCTCCCGCGCGTATCTGGCGGATACTGCGCTGGAGTGGGATGGTCTCTATGTCTCACAAGGCGACCCGGAGAATCTTGTCGAGGGGTATCCTCTGCTCGCCGCAAGCGGCATACATTTCCAAGCGACAGATTGTGGAAGCACAGAGAACTATTTCTACCGTGACAAAACGATTACCGCAATTGAAGAGCACACGCTCTTCTTCAAGCTCCGCGAATATGTTGAGACGAACTATAACTACACCTCCAAAGCGGTCAATACACGCTTTACCTTTGAGTCGGGCGTGCTATATGACAAGGGCAAGGAGTTTACCAGCATCGGCATTCCGTTTTCCAGTTCCGATCCGGAGCGCGTGCTCTTCACCTATGACAAGGTGCGAAATCTGCTCGTCCGGAGCGACAAAAACTCGAAAAACGTGCTTGGCGAAAGCAAATCCCTAACCCCGACGGACGATGTGCTTGGCTATGAGAATGAGCCTATCACCGTGCAAAACCTGATTGTCCAGTTTGTACGCGTCTCCGCCTTTGACTCCAACTTCCGCACCATTCCCGTGATTGGAGAGGGCGATTGCGTTTATTTTGTCAACGGGCGCACCGTCACCGGCAAATGGAGTCGCGCAAGCCTCAGCGAGCCCACGAGCTATGTGCTCTATGACGGAACGGTGCTGCGGCTTGAACCCGGCAACACCTGGATCATGATGATGCCAAACCTTGGCGATATCAAGGTGCGCTACGCTGGATAACGGATCGCAGGCAGAGCCACAATCCCATTGCAACACAAAACGCCAGCTCATGCTGGCGTTTTTGATTGCGTTGCTGCGTTACTCCGCAGGCTGATAGCCTTGCAACTCCGTAGGTTTGAGCACGCCGATATCCGTCGCAACCCCGGTGACCAGTTCCGGCGGGGTGATGTCGAACGCGGGATAATATCCCTTGACCCCTGCCTTGCAGGTCAACACACCCATCGCATGGCGTACCTCGTCCCCGTTTCGTTCCTCGATATGCACCGAGGTAAGATCGGG
>JAEWYV010000117.1 GCA_023458615.1 Bacillota bacterium | reverse complement strand
TCCGCCCAGAGGCCGTTTCGCATGGCAACCGTGCGCACCACCGACGGGAAGGTGATCGCATTGTCGGCGGCGGTGAGCGCATCTCCATAGCGAAAATCGATCTCGTTCTGCCCCGGCCCGTCCTCATGATGCGAGCTCTCCGGGCGAATGCCCATCTCGCACAGCGTCAGGCAGATTTCGCGGCGCACATTCTCGCCCCGATCCAGCGGAGCGATGTCCATATACTTCGCATTATCATAGGGAATGTTTGTCGCATTGCCATCCGCATCCAGACGGAAGAGGAAAAACTCGAACTCGGTTCCGAAGTTGACGGTGACGCCTTGTTCGGCGGCCCCGGCAATCGTACGTTTTAGGATATTTCTCGTATCGAGCGAGAAGAGCGAACCATCCGAACGGCGGATATCCGCAAACAGGCGCACCACACGCCCATGACTCGGGCGCCATGGAAGCGCGGTCAGCGTCTCGGCATCGGGAAACAGCAAGAGATCGGAATGCGCCTCGTCTCCGAATCCGCGTATGGCGGAGGCGTCAATTGAGATGCCGTCCGAAAAGGCGCGCGGCAGCTCCTCCGGCATAATGGAGATATTTTTCGGCACGCCGAACACATCGCAAAACGCAAGGCGGATAAACTTTACGTCCTCCGCGGCGGCATAGTCGGCAATTTCCTGTGCGGTATACGTCATGGTTGCGCACATCCTCTCTTATCGATCAGTCAATCGGGCAATCCGCGCTCCGGCGGGTTGGTCGGTCTTCTACTTCATTCTATTCTTGATCCGTTCTGTTTGGCGGATCACTGGCGGCTCGTTGCGCCTCTATCATTGGAGTTTACCATAAATTCCGCCCGTAAATCGGGTTTTTATGATATTCATGCAGAAAAACCTCTCTGCTACCAATTCCATTGTCACTGAAAATCTGGACAAAAAGCGCTCAAACGCGGGAAAAACCCCGCCTTCCGAACGCCTTTGTTCCTGCGAGTATACAGAACGCGGCGTTTTCTGTCAAGAAAAAACGTGAATGATATATACTTTCAAACTGCAAAAAAGGCCAGATCAATTATTTTTAGTATCTGATAATGAATCGAGCATGGGAAATTTGCGATTTTTCGCAGGAAATCTTGCAGAACTTTTTGATTGACAAGTATTTTCTCACGCTGTATACTATCCGCATATTATTTCAAACGGCAAAGGCGCCGCGGAGATACCGTGGTGTCGTTGCCTCTTTTTATAAGTAAATGAACTTCATATATAAAAAGAGCGTAGAAAGCTTTTTATAAGTGCAAGTAAATCAACTTAGTATAAAAAAGAGTATAGAAGAAGGGTATAGGAGGAGAATCAACCATGAGTACGGTTTCGGAAACATTTGGCAGTAAGGTGTTTAACGATGCGGTCATGAAGGCGCGCTTGCCCAAGGACACGTACAAAGCCATGCAGACCGCGATTCGGGAGGGCAAGAGGCTGGACCTCACCGTCGCGAACGTTGTCGCCAACGCCATGAAAGACTGGGCGATTGAGAAAGGCGCAACCCACTTTACGCATTGGTTCCAACCGCTCACCGGAATCACGGCGGAGAAGCACGACAGCTTCATCTCGCCCATGCCCGGCGGCAGCATCACCATGGAGTTCTCCGGCAAAGAGCTTGTGCAGGGCGAGCCGGATGCATCCAGCTTCCCCTCCGGCGGCCTCCGCGCAACGTTTGAAGCGCGCGGCTACACCGCATGGGATCCCACGAGCTATGCATTTATAAAGGAAAAGGTTCTCTGCATCCCGACCGCGTTCTGCTCCTACGGCGGGGAAGCGCTGGATAAGAAAACCCCGCTTCTGCGCTCCATGCAGGCCATCGACCGCCAGGCAATGCGCATCCTCAAACTCTTTGGCAACGAAAACGTCAAGCGCGTCGCCACCACGGTCGGCAACGAGCAGGAATACTTCCTTGTCAATAAAGAAGACTTTAATAAGCGTCCCGACCTTGTATTCACCGGACGCACCCTCTTTGGCGCACGCGCACCCAAGGGACAGGAACTTGAAGATCATTATTTCGGTTCCATCAAACCCCGCGTGCAGGCCTTTATGGACGAACTCAACGAGGAACTCTGGGATCTTGGCGTGCTTGCCAAGACCGAGCACAACGAAGTTGCGCCGGCGCAGCACGAGCTTGCCCCGATTTTCTCCACGACGAATATTGCAGCCGATCACAACCAGCTGACCATGGAGATCATGCAGCGCGTTGCGAAAAAGCACGGCCTTGTCTGCCTGCTGCATGAAAAGCCCTTCGAAGGCGTCAACGGCAGCGGCAAACACAACAACTGGTCCATTTCGACAGACACCGGCGTCAACCTGTTGGAGCCAGGAGAAACGCCATATGAGAACGCGCAGTTCCTTCTCTTCCTCTGCGCGGTAATCCAGGCGGTGGATGTCTATCAGGACCTGCTTCGCATTTCGGTAGCGAGCGCAGGAAATGACCCCCGCCTCGGGGCGAACGAGGCCCCGCCGGCCATCGTCTCCATCTTCCTCGGCGAAGAGCTCTCCGCAATTCTGGACGCGATTGACTCCGGCTCCGCCTATGGCGCGAAGGAAAAGACGCAGATGAAGATCGGCGTGCACGTCATTCCGCACTTCCCCAAGGACACCACCGACCGCAACCGCACCTCGCCGTTTGCGTTCACGGGTAATAAGTTTGAGCTTCGTATGCTCGGTTCCAGCCAGTCGGTTTCGGACTGCAACGTTGTGCTCAATACCGCCGTCGCCGAGTCTCTGCGCCTGTATGCCGACGCACTGGAAGGCGCAAGCGACCTGCCGCTTGCAATCCACGATTTGATCCTCAAAGTTGTGCACGAGCACAAGCGTATCATCTTCAATGGCAACGGCTATGACGACGCTTGGGTCAAGGAAGCCGAAAAGCGCGGCCTGCTCAACCTCAAGTCCACGCCGGACTGCCTGCCCTACTTCGTGAAGCAGAAGAATATCGATCTTCTGACCTCGCACAAGGTGCTCAGCGAAACGGAAATCCGCGCCCGCCTCGAGATCATGCTCGAGAACTACAAGAAGGTTGTCTGCATTGAGGCGATGACGATGGTCGATATGTCCCGCAAGGACATCCTCCCCGCCTCCGCCGCCTTCCAGAAAAAGCTCGCGGATACCATCGCCGTCAAGCGCGCCTACACCAGCGCAGCAGACTGCACCTATGAAACCGAGACGCTGGTCACCGCGGCCGCCCTGACCAAAGCCGCCTATGAAAGCACCCGCTCGCTTGAGGACGCCCTTGCCGAAGCGAAAGCCGAAGAAGACGTGCACAAGGCAGCCGAGCTCTGCAAGGAAAAGGTGATTGAGCAGATGAGCGAACTGCGCGCAAGCGTAGATGCGCTCGAAATCCTGACCTCGACGAGCGACTGGCCGTACCCCAGCTACGGCGATATGCTCTTCAACGTCAGATAAACGAAATGAAACAGGAGATCGACAATCATGTGTTCTATCATGGGATACCTCGGCAAGCGCATACCCCTGGATTTGCTTGTTGACGGATTTTATAAAACCATTGCAAGGGGACCTGATCTGTCGCGTATGCTGAGCGTTGGGGATGGATACTTAATGTTCCATCGCCTGACGATCATGGGTCTGGAAAAGAGCGGCATGCAGCCATTTGAGCGGAACGGGGATGCTGTTGTTTGCAACGGCGAACTGTACGGCTTCCGCAAGATGCGTGACGAATTATTCTCAGGATATGACTTTAAGAGCGGCTCGGATTGCGAGCTGCTCTTACCCATGTATCAGCGTTACGGGACGGATATGTTCCAGATGCTGGACGCGGAATATGCGCTGATCCTCTACGATCACAAAAGCGATTCCCTCATCGCTGCGCGCGATCCCATCGGCATCCGCCCGCTGTTCTACGGCTATGACGAGGACGGCAAGATCATGTTCTCCAGCGAAGCGAAAAATATCGCGGGACTGACGGACACCATCAAGCCTTTCCCGCCGGGACATTACTGGAAAGACGGCGAGTTTGTTCAGTATGCCAACCTGACGGACGTGAAAACCTATTCGCCGGACGAGATGGATGAGGTCTGCAAAAACATTCGCGAAAAGCTCACCCTCGGCATTGTGAAGCGTCTGGACGCAGATGTGCCGCTCGGCTTCCTGCTCAGCGGTGGTCTCGACAGTTCGCTGGTCTGCGCCGTGGCAAACAAATACCTGCCGCATCCGATTCGCACCTTTGCCATCGGCATGGTTGGCGACGCAATTGACCTCAAGTATGCAAAGCAGGTTGCTGACTATCTTGGCTCCGAGCATACAGAAGTCATGATGACCACGCAAGAGGTTATCGGCTCCCTGCGCAACATCGTGCGCATCTTAGAGACCTACGACATCACGACCATTCG
>JAEWYV010000116.1 GCA_023458615.1 Bacillota bacterium | reverse complement strand
GAATCAGCATATCCTCTCGTATATGCCGCGGTCGGTTCAATCGAAAACACCTGCTTTTTGCCAGTTGCCACCGATTGCCGGCCCAAACTGCCGCTACGGATCCCCGTAGATGGCGTGGAATGCCCTGTTCTTCAGATTGTTGATGCGGCGGGTCGCATGGCGTTTTTCTCCGTGCCAGAATAAAGGATTGGTGTTTGATGAAAGAATTGATTCGCACACATTGTTTATCCAAACAGGGCGTTGAGGAGGAATTTAAAGCCGAATGGAACGCGACCGTTTATCGCGTCGGCGGAAAGATTTTCGTCATGTTGGGCGAATACAAAGATGGACGTCCTCTGCTCACCGTCAAGCTCGAGCCCGCGTTTTCCGATATCCTCCGTGCGCAATATTCCGGCGACGTTATACCCGGTTACTATACCGATAAGACGCATTGGAGTTCGCTGTTTCTGGATCTCGTCGTGCCGGACGAGATCATCTATGCCATGCTCGATAACGGTTATACGACCACGTTATCCGGCCTCTCGAAGAAGACGCAAGCGTTGATCCGTGAGCGTTAACCGCCTTACATTCTTGTCACAAAGCGCCTAATTGGGCGTTTTTTCGGTTCCGTTCATGATAATTTCACGATTCAAGAAATTCACGTCTGGTAATATATCATTCTTTCAGGTATCATTTGCAATATGAATGATCAAACGCAAACGCAATTAGCCGTTGAAGGGCACCCCGCCACTTCCGGCAACGACGGCTCTACGAAAAAGAGCAAACGCCTGCGCCTCGTGAGCACGCTGTTCATGCTGGCGCTGATCGCCGTTACGCTTGTTGTCATCTTTCGGGATACATCGCTAAGCGAGCTTTGGGATGCAGTACGTTCCGCCGATCTTTGGTGGTTGCTTGGCGCGCTTGGCGCTGCCGTTTTCGCCTCGCTGATGTTCGGCGTCGCACTGCATATTGCCCTGCGCGCGCTCTACGGCAAGCCAATCTCGTTTTTACGCAATATCGGCTTTGGGTATATTGGACAATATTATACCGCCGTTACGCCCGCAGGCGTAGCCGGTCAGCCGATGCAGCTCTACTACATGCTGGCCTATGGCGTGGAGGTGTCCTATGCTTCCCTTGCGCTTCTGCTCGTAAACGCCGCGCATCAATTGGTTGTTCTGCTGATTCCAACCGTGCTGTTCCCGTTTCGCGCAGGGTTGATTTTACAAAATCTTGGCGGTTTCCTTTGGTTCTTTCTGCTTGGCTCACTGATCAACATTGGCTTGATTCTGTTTCTACTCTTTGCAATGTTTTCTAAAAACTTTGCCGGACGCATTGTGCACAAGGTAATCGGGCTTCTGGCGAAGATGCATATCCTGAAAAATCCGGAAAAGCTGGAGGCACGCGCGGCAGAGCAGATCTCCCTCTATAAAAAAGGGGCAGAAGTGTTTAAAAAGCACAAATGGCTGCTCATTGCCGAGTTGGTCAGTTATATGCTTCTGCTGGGTTCGCAGTTTGTCATTCCCTATTTTATTTATCGCTCGTTTAACCTGAGCGCGTATGGAATGATCGATTTTATTGCGCTGCAATCCGTGCTTTATCTGGCTGTATGTTTTCTCCCGATACCAGGCTCGGCAGGCGCGAGCGAAAGCGGCTTTGTTCAGCTCTTCCGTGTGCTGTTTCATAGTGCGCTCATCGTCCCCGCTATGCTCTTAAGCCGCGTCGCCAGCTTCTATTTCATTTTGATTCTCAGCGGCATCGTCGCGCTGGCGATGCAACTGGTGCTGAACTACCGAAAGAAGCAGCAGAAACCGGTTGAAGAATAATTTCATACAACCGAACACGGCCTCCCCAATGATTCGGGGAGGCCGTGTTTGTATGATCGTCAGATCATTTTTTTGAACCGTTTTTGAATCCGTTTTTCTTTGTGCCGCGTGACTCTGCGCTCTCTCCGAGGCTTTCGGAGAACTGCTGTAGAATTTTACGCTGCTCGTCACTCAAATGTTTGGGAACATCGATGTTCACGGTCACCAGAAGATCGCCTTTGCCGTTTGCGTTTAGGCGCTGGATTCCCTGCTCCCGGAGTCGGAATGTGGAGCCGGTTTGCGTCCCTGCAGGCACTTGATATTTCACACTCTCCTTCAGTGTCGGAACCGTTAGGCTGCCGCCCAGCGCCGCCATGGTAAAGGAGATCGGCATATCCAAATAGAGGTCTACGCCCTTACGCGTGAATTGACGATGCGGACGCACGGTGATGGTCACATACAGATCGCCATTCGGGCCGCCTCTGTGTCCTGCGCTGCCCATGCCACGCAGGCAAAGGCTCTGACCATTGTCGATTCCAGCTGGAATCTTCACCAGCTTTTTGAGATTTTTGCGGACGCGCCCCGTGCCGCGGCAATCCGCGCAGGGGTCGGCAATCACCTTGCCCGTGCCGCGGCATGCCGTGCAGGGGCGGGTTGAGGTAAACGATCCTAGAATCGTGCTCTGCTGTGTCCGAACCTGACCCGTTCCATTGCAGGTTTTGCAGGTGACGGGTTCCGTTCCGGGTTTTGCGCCGGAACCATGGCAGGTTTCGCAGGTCTCTTCGCGCGGGATGGTGATTTCCTTCTCCACGCCGAATGCTGCTTCCTCAAAGGTGATGGTGAGATTGTAGCGTAAATCGTCGCCCGGGATCGGGCCGTTTCGCGTCTGTCCGCCGCCAAATCCGCCGAACCCGCCGCCAAACATCTGGCCCAGAATATCGCCAAAATCGCCAAAGCCGCCGAATCCGCCGCCGGCAAACGGATCCTGTCCTCCCATACTTGGATCAAACGCGGCATGACCATATTGGTCATACTTTGCGCGCTTGTCGGCATCCGAAAGGATCTCCGCCGCCTCATTGAGTTCTTTAAACTGCGCTTCCTTGGCCTTGTCGCCCGGATGCAGGTCGGGGTGGCATTCCTTCGCTTTTTTACGGAACGCGCTTTTGATTTCGCTTTCCGTTGCGGTTTTACTCACGCCCAATATTTCGTAATAATCGCGTTTATCTGCCAACGCCCGTCACCTCTCATTGCGGCTAACGCAAACCAATTCTATCCTGCGCGCCGCTTCCATTCTTTCCCGACAAGGAGGCGCAAATCCGATTGCGCCTCCTTGTCTGTTTTATGCCTGTCTATCAGCGATATCGATCGCTTATTTATTGTCGTCTACGACTTCGTAGTCCGCGTCGACCACATCGTCCTTCGGCTGACTGCCCGCGTCGGAATAGCCCTGCGCATTGGGGTCAAATCCTGCGCCGCCCGCCTGCTGCTGTGCCTGCTCATAAACCTTGCCAAAGACGCTGTAGCTCACCTCGGTGAGGCGCTCCGTCGCAGCCTTGATCATTTCCACATCGCCGACTTCAACGGTCTTCTTCAGATCCGCAATGGACTTTTCAATCTGCTCCTTGCCGGAAGCGTCAATCTTGTCGCCCATCTCTTTGAGGCTACGTTCAGTGGTGTAGATCAGCTGATCCGCGTGATTCTTCGTCTCAACCTCGTCCTTGCGCTTCTTGTCCTCGTCCGCGAACTTCTCCGCTTCGTTGACCGCGCGCTTGATCTCATCCTCATTGAGGTTGGTCGAGGCGGTGATGGTCACATTCTGCTGATTGCCGGTGCCAAGGTCCTTTGCCGAAACGTGAACGATGCCATTCGCGTCGATGTCGAAGGAGACCTCAATCTGCGGTACACCACGGGGCGCGGGCGCAATGCCCGTGAGCTGGAAGCGGCCGAGGGTCTTGTTGCCCTGCACCATGCCGCGCTCACCCTGGAGCACGTGAACTTCTACGCTGGTCTGTCCGTCTGCCGCCGTAGAGAAGATCTGGCTCTTCTTGGTGGGGATGGTGGTGTTGCGTTCGATGAGCTTCGTGAACACGCCGCCAACGGTCTCGATGCCGAGGGAGAGCGGAGTAACGTCCAGAAGCAGAATATCCTTTACTTCGCCGCCGAGCACGCCGCCCTGAATTGCCGCGCCGATGGCGACACACTCGTCCGGGTTGATGCCTTTGAACGGCTCTTTGCCTGTGATCTTCTTGACCACGTCCTGCACGAGCGGGATACGGGAAGAACCGCCGACGAGGATAACCTTGTCCACCTGAGAGGCGGAGAGGCCCGCGTCGCTCAAGCACTTCTGCATGAGGGTTCTGGTCTGCTCAACGAGATCGTTGATCAACTCATTGAACTTCGCGCGGGTGATGGTGATGTCGAGGTGTTTCGGGCCCGACTTGTCCATCGTAATAAACGGCAGGTTGATCGTGGTCTGCGCAACGCCGGAGAGGTCGATCTTAGCCTTCTCAGCGGCTTCCTTGAGGCGCTGGAGTGCCATCTTGTCCTGACGCAGGTCGATGCCGTTGTTCTTCTTAAAGTCGTCGGCAATATAGTCCATGATCAGCTGATCGAAGTCGTCGCCGCCGAGACGATTGTTGCCCGCGGTCGCAAGAACCTGGAATACGCCGTCGCCAATCTCAAGGATCGAAACGTCGAACGTGCCGCCGCCAAGGTCGTAAACCAGAATCTTCTGGTTGTTTTCTTTGTCCATGCCGTATGCAAGCGCTGCCGCCGTCGGCTCGTTGATGATGCGCAGGACTTCGAGGCCCGCAATACGGCCTGCGTCCTTGGTTGCCTGACGCTGACTATCCGTAAAATATGCCGGAACAGTGATAACAGCCTGCGAAATGGTTTCGCCGAGGTAAGCTTCCGCGTCCGTCTTGAGCTTTTGCAGAATCATCGCGGAGATTTCCTGCGGGGTATAGTCCTTGCCCTCGATATGGACCTTGCGGGAAGAACCCATGTCGCGCTTGATCGATGCGATGGTGCGATCCGGGTTCGTGATGGCCTGGCGCTTTGCGATGTTGCCGACCATGCGCTCGCCGTCCTTAAACGCTACCACGGAAGGCGTGGTGCGCATGCCTTCGGAATTGGGGATGACGACGGGTTCGCCGCCTTCGAGAAACGCGACGCAAGAGTTCGTCGTGCCAAGGTCGATGCCAATAATTTTGCCCATAAGTAATGTTCCTCCAACTATTCAATCAAAATATTTCCAAACTGGAAAAATGGTTTTCTGTTTTAAACTTTTGTCGCAGGCAATTTTGTCTGCTTCTTCCGTTGCACCTAGGATTCGTAAAATGTATTTGCGTTTTTCTCTATTAAAGGAGTTTACTCCGCAACCTTTACCATGCAATGACGGATGATCTTATCCCCCATGCGATAGCCCTTTTGAAATACGATAACGATTTCACCGGGATCCTTGCCGTCCACCTTTTCCTGCATAACCGCCTCATGAAGCGTAGGATCGAACTTACAGTCGGTCTCGATCTCTTCCAGCCCCAGCTTTTTTAAAGCGTCCAGCATCTGGCGGTGCACCATGGCGATGCCTTCACGCCAGCCCGCGTTCTCCGCCGGAATGCTATCCAGCGCCCGCTCAAGATTGTCCAGCGCGGGAAGCAGTTCCTTTACCGTGTCCCGTTTGCCCTCTTCGTAGCTATCGAGGCGAATGCTGGCGTTTCTGCGACGGAAGTTATCAAAATCCGCCTGAATCCGCTGCAGGAGGTTGACGGTTTCGTCCTTCTCCTTGGTGATGGTCTCAATATGTGCCTTTGCGGCGGCAAACTCCTCGGCGGTCAGCGTATAGCTTTCCTGGTCGGCTGCATCAGCAGCATTTTTGACAACGGTTTCCGCTTCGTTTGCTGTGCACGCCTGCTCCTGTTCGGGGGTCTGTGTTACGGGTTCGTTCTTGTCGTTCTTCTTCGTCAATGTTCCAGTCTCCTTGTCCATTCTCGCGTGAAATGTCTTTCTGAGCCAATCACCGAGGTCATTCATCATCTAACTCATTGGTCATGATCTCCGATAGACTCATTCGCATGAATTCCAATACCGAGATCACTTTGCCATAATTCATTCGCGTCGGCCCGATGATGCCAAAGGAGCCGAGCGGTTCATCACCAATCTGATAGGTTGCGGTCACAATACTGCAATCCTTGAGGAGCTCATCTTGATTTTCCGCGCCGATGGTGATGGAAAACTCCAGCTTGCTCGCCCGCTTGAGCAGATCATACAAGAGGCTTCTCCCCTCGACCGCCGCGAGAAATGATTTTGCCTTGTTCACATCGCTATATTCCGGATAGTGCAGGATGTTGGTTGCGCCTGAAAGCTGAACATTCTGCGTTTCCGGCTCGATTTTGCGCTCTATCGCCTCCACAATGGAGCAAAGGAACGCCTTTCGGTCGGAGAGCTCACTCCCCATCTCACGGGTCATTCTCTCGGAAATATGGTCCATGCGGCAGTCGTAAAACCGCTCGGTCAGCATATGTGAGATGCGCTCCAACTCACTTGTGGTGATCTCCTCCGGCACACGGATGACCGCGTCTCTGGCAAACCCGGCTGTGGTGACGATGACCACGAGTGCTCGGCCTTCACGCAAAGGCACGATTTGAATATGCCTTAGCCTGTTTGCCGCCAGCATGGGCGACATGACCATTGCGGTATAGT
>JAEWYV010000115.1 GCA_023458615.1 Bacillota bacterium | reverse complement strand
GATAGTGCCCGTCCGAATGCGCAAAGGCATGCAGCGCGTTGTGGCTATCCACGCTGAACGCGCAGTTGCTGATGAACACCGTGCCGGAGGTGCCGATGGAGATATTGCATCTGCCCTCGCCAACCGTACCTGTGCCGACCGCTGCGGCGGCGTTGTCGCCAGCGCCCGCGCAGACCTTCACCGTCTCCGGCAGGCCGAGCGCCTTGGCAACGTCCGGCAGGAGCGTGCCAACCGACTCATAGCTCTCGAAGAGCTTTGGCATCTGCGCTTCGGTTACGCCGCAGATCTCCATCATCGGCTGAGACCACTTGCGGTTTTTCACGTCTAATAGCAGCATACCGGAGGCATCGGAATAGTCGCAGCTATGCACGCCGGTGAGCAGATAGGTGATGTAATCCTTCGGCAGCATGATCTTTGCGATTTTTTTGAAGTTCTCCGGCTCGTTGTTCCGCATCCAGAGAATCTTCGGCGCGGTAAACCCGGCAAAGGCGATGTTGCCCGTCCATTCGGAGAGCTTATCCTTGCCGATTTCGTTGTTGAGATAGTCCGTCTCCTTCGTGGTGCGTCCGTCGTTCCAGAGGATCGCAGGGCGGATGACCGCGTCGTTTTTGTCCAGCACCACAAGTCCGTGCATCTGTCCGCCGACGCCGATGCCCGCAACCTTGCTGCGGTCAATGTCCTTTGTCAGTTCAGGAATACACTCGAAGACGGCCTTCTGCCAGTCCTCCGGCTTTTGCTGGGACCAGCCGGGATGTGGAAACTCCAGCGGATATTCACGCGAGGCGATGTTGAGCACGGCCCCGTCGCTGTCCATGAGCAGGGTTTTGAGTGCGGATGTTCCAAGATCGACGCCAATATAATACATAATCGTTCTCCTCACATAAAATCGGGGCGGCGCTGCCGCCGCCCTTGATTCCTGATTTGTTACGCTCAGCTAAAGAGCACGCTGTTGACGACGCTCTCCAGATATTCCTGCTTACCGCTGCCGGGCAGTTTGGGTGCCTTGGCTGCGAGGGCTTTGGCTGCGCATTCTTCCAGCGTCGCTTCGCCGCTGACGATCTTCGCGCCGATGCCTTCCTTGTAGCTCGCGTAGCGGTCGGCAACAAACGCGTCGATGCGTCCGTCTTCGATGATGGCGGCTGCCTTGAGCAGACCCAGCGCAAAGGTATCCATGCCGAGGATGAACGCCTCGAACATATCCTCATAGGTGTAGCTCGGGCGGCGGTTCTTCGCGTCGAAGTTTAAGCCGCCGGTGAGTCCGCCGGATTTGAGCACCTCATACATGCACATGGTGGCCTCGTACACGTCGAATGGGAATTCATCGGTGTCCCAGCCAAGCAGCAGGTCACCCTGGTTTGCGTCGATGCTGCCGAGCATGCCGTTGACGCGGCTCACGCGGAGGTCATGCTGGAAGGTGTGTCCCGCAAGGGTTGCGTGGTTGGCTTCGATGTTGAGTTTGAAGTCCTTGTCGAGGCCGTAGGCGCGGAGGAAGCCGATTGCCGTCGACGCGTCGTAATCATACTGGTGCTTCATGGGCTCTTTGGGCTTGGGCTCGATGTAGAAGTCACCCTTGAAGCCGATGCTGCGACCATATTTTACCGCCATGTGCATGAGCTTGGCAATGTTGTCCTGCTCAAACTTCATGTCGGTGTTCAGGAGGGTTTCATAGCCTTCACGACCGCCCCAGAAGACGTAGCCGCGTCCGCCAAGCTTCACGGTGAGTTCCAGCGCTTTTTTCACCTGCGCAGCGGCAAAGCAGAACACCTCGGCGGAGTTGGAGCTGCCCGCGCCGTTCATGAAGCGCGGATTGCTGAACATATTCGCGGTGCCCCAGAGGCACTGGATGCCCGTGCCCTTCATCTTTTCGAGAATATAGTCCGTGATTTCGTCCAGGCGGCGGTTGGTTTCGTTGATGTCATCCGCTTCGGGGACGATGTCTACATCGTGGAAGCAGAAGTAGCGAATGCCGACCTTCTGCATGAATTCAAAGCCTGCGTCTACCTTTGCCTTGGCGTGCGCCATGGTGCCCGCCTCCGCGCCAAAGGTCTTGTTCGCCGTTGCGTCGCCAAAGATATCCTTGCCCGCGTTGCAGAGGTTATGCCACCAGGCCATTGCAAAGGGCAGATGCTCACGCATCGGTTTGCCCGCGACAATGCGGTCTGCTTCATAGAACTTGAACGCAAGCGGGTTCTTGCTTGCGGGGCCTTCAAAGCGAATTTGGGGAATGCCTGCGAAAATCTCAGCCATGGTAATTTGGGTTCCTTTCGTGTTGTTGATCTTACTAGATTTAACTAAATTTTTGATTTGCTCTAAGTACCTAAACTTGATTAATTTAGCTTAATTCTATAATACTAGATTCTAGATTTTTGTCAAGATACAATGTATATGCGGAAAGGGAAAAAACGAATCCTTCATAAATAACTTTACTTCTTAACTTAAAACTTGTATAATATGATTAATTTAGTAACCAATAAGGAACGTAACATGTCAGATATAACCGCTCGGGATCTGGCCAACATGCTTGGCATCTCCACCGCCGCAGTATCTATGGCACTTAACGGAAAACCCGGCGTCAGCGCCGAAACCAGAACAAAGGTGCTCGCCGCGGCAACCAAACTCGGATATGTCACCCCCAAATCACGTCAAAGTGAACGGCAGGCAAAAAACATCATCAGCTTCGTCATCTACGTCGGCGTAGGCGTTGCGGAGCAGACGACGTTTTCTACCTTTGTCATGCGCGGCGCGGAGGCGGCGGCCAAGGAGCAGGGTTATCGTATCCTTGTGCACTATTTTTATGCCGACCAGGCATGGGACGACCAAATCAAGCGCATTCTTGCGGATGCCTGTGGCGTCATCATGCTCGGCACGGATATCACTCCGCCGCAGCGGGACGCGTTCCTACAGTTTTACACCCTCGGCAATGTGCCGCTGGTCATCATCGACAACTTCCTCTTCTCCGCCTATGTGGACTGCGTCGGCAACGACAACACCTACGGGGTGAAATCCGCCGTCTCACACCTCATCAGCTGCGGGCACAAGAAGATTGGCTATCTGCGCTCCAAGCAGAGAATCGTCAATTTTGACGATCGCGAACTCGGCATTCAACTCTCCATGGCAGAGCACAAAAACGAAGGATTGTCCGAATTGCAAATCCTGCCCGTCGATATTTCGCCGGACAAGGCGCGGGAGGATATCTTTGCGTGGCTCCGCGCGGGGAACACGCCCGTTGAAGCGTATTTTTGCGAAAACGATATGCTCGCCGCCGCGTTTATCCGCGTGCTCAAGGAGAGCGGATACCGCGTGCCGGAGGATGTCTCCGTCATCGGGTTTGACGACGTGCAGATCTGCGAGATGATCGACCCGCCGATCACCACCATGCACGCGTTTAAAGAACGGCTCGGCAAGATTTCGGTCGATCTGTTGCACGCGCGAATCGAGTCCGGGGACACGATTCAAACCAGCCGCGAGTCGGGGCTCATGAAGGTCGCCCTCTCGCTGCAGCTCAAGGAACGCCGCAGCGTCGGCTGCCGCAACCAGTCCAAGTAACCAATTCGGTGGCTCCGCGTATGGTTTTCATCCGCTTCACAAGGTCATCGTTCGGTGGTTGCCCTCTCGCTGCAACTAAAAGAACGCCGCAGCGTCGGCAATCGCACAAACTCCAAGTAACCTAATCGGTGGCATCGCGTATGATTTTCATTCGCTTCACATGCTTATCGTTCGGTAAATATGATTCTGAATAATTAAATACGGAGGCTCATCGATGCAGTACGGGTTTTTCGACGACTCTGCCCGGGAATATGTGATTTCTACACCCAAGACACCACTCCCGTGGATCAACTACCTTGGTTCGCGGGATTTTTTTCGGCTTATTTCCAATACATCCGGCGGATATTGCTTCTATAAAGACGCAAAACTGCTGCGTTTAACGCGCTATCGTTACAACGAAAACCCGCTGGATGTCAACGGGCATTATTTCTATATCAAGGACGGTTCCTCCGTCTGGAACATCGGCTGGCAGCCCGTGCGCGCCGAGCTTGACCGCTATGTCTGCCGCCACGGCTTGGGCTATACCATCCTAGAGAGCACGAAGGACGGCCTTTCTGCCACGCAGGAAACCTTTGTGCCCAACTCGGATAACTGCGAACTGAGCCGCATCACGCTCAAAAACGAAACCGATCAAATCAAGTCTGTTGATCTCTTCTCCGCTGTGGAGTTTTGCCTCTGGAACGCCATGGACGACATGAGCAACTTCCAGCGCAACTACAACACCGGCGAGGTAGAGGTTGCGGGCAGCCGCATCTATCACAAAACCGAATACCGCGAGCGCAGAAATCACTACGCCGTGTTTTCCGTCAATGCGCCCGTCGATGGTTTCGACACCGACCGGAACGCGTTCTGCGGCGCTTATCGCAGCTTTGCCGATCCGGAGGCGGTCTTCTCCGGCGAGAGCAAGAACAGCGTTGCCCACGGCTGGCAGCCAATCGGCAGCCATCACCTGCATATAACCCTCCAGCCGGGCGAGTCCAAGCGCGTGATCTTCCTCTTGGGTTATTGCGAAAATGCGCAGGAGGAGAAGTTCTCCGCGCCAAACGTCATCAACAAAGCACCCGCCGACAGGCTCATTGCCAAATATGAGACCGACGCGCAGTTTGACGCGGCGTTTGCCGAGCTGCAAGCCAGCTGGTCTTCCCTGCTCTCGCGTTTCACCATTCAGTCCTCGGATGAAAAGCTCGACCGCATGGTCAACATCTGGAACCAATACCAGTGCATGGTCACGTTTAACATGAGCCGCAGCGCGAGCTATTTCGAGAGCGGGCTTGGGCGCGGCATGGGCTTCCGCGATTCCTGTCAGGATCTTTTGGGCTTTGTCCATCTGATTCCGGAGCGCGCCAGAGAGCGCATTCTGGATATCGCCGCCACGCAGTTCCCCGACGGCAGCGCCTATCATCAATATCAACCGCTGACCAAGCGCGGCAATGCGGACGTCGGCGCTGGCTTTAACGACGATCCGCTCTGGCTGATTGCCGGAACGGCGGCCTATCTGCGTGAAACCGGCGATTTCTCCATTCTGGATGAGATGGTCGATTTTGATAACGATCCTAAACTGGCCCAGCCGCTTATGGAGCATCTGCGCCGGAGTTTCCGCTATACCGTCACCCACAAAGGTCCGCACGCGCTGCCGCTCATCGGTCGCGCGGACTGGAACGACTGCCTGAACCTCAACTGCTTCTCCAAGGAGCCGGGCGAGAGCTTCCAGACATTTGGCCCCAGCGAAGGTCCCGTTGCCGAGAGCGTATTTATCGCGGGAATGTTCGTGAAATACGGCGAGGAATATGCCGAAATCTGCGACGAAATCGGGCTATCGGACGAAGCAAAGCAAGCGCGCAGCGAAGTTGCAATCATGTATGACGCGGTGCTGGATGCCGGTTGGGACGGCGAATGGTTCCGCCGCGCCTACGACGCCTACGGTAACCCCGTTGGCAGCAGCGTTTGCGAAGAGGGACAAATCTATATTGAACCGCAGGGCATGTGCGTTATGGCAGGCATCGGCGTAAAGGAAGGTCACGCGGCGCGCGCGCTGGAGAGCGTCCAGCAGCGCCTGGACACCAAATACGGCATTGTGCTACACCAGCCCGCGTATACACGCTATCATCTAGAGCTGGGCGAAATCAGCTCCTATCCGCCCGGATATAAGGAGAACGGCAGCATCTTCTGCCACAACAACCCCTGGGTGAGCTGCGCCGAGACGGTGCTGGGTCATGGCGACCGCGCGTTTGAAGTCTACCGGCGCACCTGCCCGGCCTATGTGGAGGAGATCAGCGAGATTCGCCGCACAGAGCCGTACGTCTATTGTCAAACGGTTGCGGGCATCGACGCGCCATCCTTCGGCGAAGGAAAGAACAGCTGGCTCACAGGCACCGCCGCATGGACATTTATGAACGTCAGCCAGTACATCCTGGGCATTCGCCCGACGATGGACGGTCTTGCCATCGATCCGTGCCTGCCCTCGTCGCTCGACGGATTCTCCTGTGAGCGGCTCTACCGCGGCGTGCGCTATCACATTCAGGTGAAGAAGCCATCCGGCGTGAGCAAGGGCGTGAAGCACATCACCATAGACGGCAAGCAGATTGACGGCAACGTGATTCCGTTTATGCAGGGCGCGGTGGAATGCCGTGTGGAAGTTGTGATAGGTTAAGGAGTTTCTATGGCTTTTCGATCGGACTTTATCTGGGGCGCGGCAAGCTCCTCCTATCAAATTGAAGGCGGCGCAACCGAGGACGGACGCGGCATGAGCGTTTGGGATACCTTCTCCCATACGCCCGGCAAGACCTACGACGGGGAGACCGGCGATATCGCCTGCGATAGCTACCATCGCTTTGAGGAGGATCTAGCGGCACTTCGCCAGCTCGGGGTCAAGCATTACCGCTTCGGCATCGGCTGGACGCGCATCTTCCCCGACGGCAGAACGCTCAACGAGCGCGGATTTGCCTACTATGACATGGTGGTCGATCGATTGCTCGAAAGCGGCATTACGCCCTGGATTACCTTGTTTCACTGGGAAACCCCGCAAGCGCTGGAAGACGAAGGCGGCTGGCAAAACCGCAAAACGGCGGAACAGCTCGGCAAATTCGCCGGTGTGGTCGCCGCACATTTTCGCGGGCGCGTGAAGCACTATTTCACCATCAACGAGCCGCAGTGCTTTATCGGTCTGGGTTACGAAACCGGCTGGCATGCGCCGGGCAAAACGCTCATAGGCGAGCCGCTCCTCGCCTGCTGGCACAACGCCATGCTCGCGCACGGCTGGATGGCGCAGGCGGTGCGCGCGGCCGATCCCACCGCGCTGGTCGGCGCGGCTTCCTGCGGGCTTGTTTGCGTGCCGCAGACGGACGGCGCGGCGGATATTGCAGCTGCCAGAGAGGCGATGTTTGCCTTTGGCAATCACCCGGAGATTCAGCTTTTTTCGCACAACGCGTTTCTTGATCCGGTTCTGCTGGGCAAATATCCCGATCATTCGTTTTTCCAGAACGCAATGGCTACGGCGGAAGATTTTGCGATCATGCAGCAACCGCTCGACTTCATCGGGCTCAACTTCTACAATGCCTATATTGTTCGCGCAGGCGAAGCAGGGCCGGAGATTGTCCCCTTCCCCCGTGGCTACCCTGCCACGGCGCTCCGTTGGGAGATTACGCCTAGCATGATGCATTACGGCACAAAATTCATCTATGAGCGGTACGGGTTGCCGATCTATATCACCGAAAACGGCCTGAGCTGCAACGACAAGGTGTTTCTCGACGGCGCGGTGCACGATCCCGACCGCATCGATTATCTCCAGCGTTATTTGCGCGAACTTAGGCGCGCCAGCGAGTCCGGCGTTGATATTCGCGGATATTTTCACTGGAGCCTCATCGACAACTTTGAGTGGAGCGATGGATACAAGGAACGCTTCGGGCTATTCTTCGTCGATTATGAAACGCTCACGCGCATTCCGAAGGACAGCGCAATCTGGTATCGCGCCGTCGTCGAATCCAACGGAGAAACGCTCTAAATCAAGCTGCAGTCAAAAACATCCGCCGGAATTCCGGCGGATGTTTTTTGCACACAAGTCTAGCTCTAGTCCTGCTCTTGCTCCTCTTTTGCCGGATCCAGTTGCAGGGTTTTTCGGAACAGCTTTACAGTTAGATACATCGGCAGGGATAGTCCGCAGAGCAGCCAGAGCCAGCCAAAGTACATAAATACATCGAACAACACCATGGGAATGCCCAGTGCCAACGCCCAGATGACCAGCGCGAGAATGGTTCGCGGCAGCTGCGCAAACGCCATGAGAAACGCGTTTTTCAGCTGCGTCGAAAACGCATTCTGAAATCTTGCCGTGAGCGGATAAAACCACAGCGACGCCAGCATCAACCCAACGCCGACCACCAGCGCAAAGACGAGAAAGAAGACGTTGTTGGGCTCGGAGTAGACCACGGCAAACCAAATATCACCCACCAGTAGGAATAGCGCGAACAGCTGAAAAAGCCAGCCTGCCGTCGCCTGTTTCCAGGCGGATCGAAAATCGGAACCGAATTTTCGAATCAGCAATCCGGTCTCTTTCTTTTGCAGGGTACGAAACAACCCCGCATAGCCCGCGGACAAGGCCGCGCCAATGGTAGCAATCGGGATGCAACTGATGAACACCAGCAGGTTCAGGATCACCAGATCCCCCGCTAAATTGAGGGTATTCTTAAATTGAGCAGAAAGCTGTCGAAAACGTTCCTTCATAGCAAGTGCTCCTCCTTTGAATAAGGCTCATTGGAAAAAGACCCATTTGAAATAGGCCAATTTGGAAAAGAAGCGCCCGTCCCCCGAAGAGGACAGGCGCCCCGAACGTTTGATAGATTGATTTTACTCCTTCACCGAGCCCAACGCTACACCCGCGATGATATACTTCGAAAGCAGGAAGTAGACAATGAACAACGGCAGAACGGAGAGGGTTAACGCCAGATAGACCGCACCGTATTCGGTTCTGTAGATGTCGCCTTTCAAGAGACTGACCATGATCGGCATGGTATAGTTCTCTTTCTTCGTCAAGAGGATCATCGGCAGGAACAGTGCGTTCCAGGTGCTCACATACGTGAAGATCGCCTGCGTCGCCATCGCCGGTTTCATAATTGGTAATACGATGCTGTTGAAGGTTCGAAATTCACCTGCGCCATCGATGCGCGCCGACGCGACAATATCCAGATTCAGCGACGGCAACATATACTGTCGCATGAAGAACACCGTCATGGGCGCCGCAATGGCAGGTAAAATCAGCGCAAGCAGGTTATTGGTCATGTGAATCCGATACATGAACTGATAGAATCCGATGCTGATGACCTGCGTCGGAATCATCATAACCGCCATGATGAGCGTAAAGAACGGTTGTCGCATCTTCCAATCATACGCAACCAGCGAATAGGCCGTCAGCGTTGAGAAGTAAACCGCGCATACCGTTGCGCCGGTGGCAATAATGAGCGAGTTGATAAACCCCGTCACAGGATTAAACGTCTTGCCCGTGAGTACCTTCAAGTTTTGCAGCAGGTGCGTGGAAGGCATCAGCGAGATGGCATGACTTTGAATCTGCACCGTGCTGCGCGTTGCGTTTGCAATCATGATCCAGAACGGCAAAATGCTCAGAACAGCGAGGATGATGCAAACGAGGTAGATGATGAGATTGCTCTTTCTTCTTCTGCGTCTCATACTGCCGCCCCCTTTGTCAGTTTCTCCAGCCGGCGCATGTCGCGCTTTGCGCGCGCCTCTGTACGATCCCGCATGAGATAGAACGTAATTCCGGAGAGAATTGCGATGATGACAAACATGATCATGCTCGCCGCGGCTGCTTTGTTATACAGGTAGCTGCCGGAGAACGCCTGCGCGTAGATGAAGACGTTGGTGGTCATGGTCGTGTTCGCGGGACCGCCGTTCCAGATGTACAGCTTCGGAATATCAAACATATTCAAGCCGCCAATCAGGCTCGTAATCAGCGTGAACACAAGGAT
>JAEWYV010000114.1 GCA_023458615.1 Bacillota bacterium | reverse complement strand
CGCGTTAACGGGTTTGCCCATAAACAGGGGAAAAACGGGTTGCACACAGGTAAAAAACGGATTTTATATCCCAGGCCTTGTTTTTGAAACCAGGACAAAAATGCGAACAATTATGAAACAATACGCTTGGGTTGCGCCGTTTTCTTATGCTGTGATATAATATCGCAGTGTATGTTGCGAAGTAAGCGGAGGAGACTGCTTTGAAGCCGGCTGCGGTGCTGGACATCGGAAGTTCCAAAATCGTCTGTCTGTGTGGCAGTTTTGTCAATCGCGATGGCATTACGGTGCACGGCGTTTCCGTATGCCCGTATAACGGCTATCAGGTTGGTTCGTTTTCGGATCACCGCTCGCTTCAAAACGCCATTGTTGAGGCGGTTTCCAAGGCCGAGCAGGAAGCGCGCATGCGTATCCGTGAGGTTGCAATCAGCGTTCCGGCGCCGTTTTGCAAGATTGTGCTCACGGAGGCGACGCTGCCGATTGGCAGCCGTAGCAAGCGCGTTATGGCGGAGGATATCGACGACGTCATATCCCTCTCCCTCAAGAAGGTAAAGCTGAACGGCTATGTGCTCATGCACAGCACCCCCGTCTCCTTTACGGTTGGCGGTGTGGTTTCGTCCGCTTTGCCAACAGGCGCGAAGACCGAGGATCTCGGCGCGCTGGTATCGCATATGTATGTCAATGAAGACTTCGTCCGCGCGATGGAGCAAGCGCTTTCTCCGCTGGACATCGAGGTCTCCATGAGCGTCTCTTCGCAGCTTTGCGCGGCGCTCGCGGTCATTCCCGAAAAGGAGCGCGTACGCCCGGCGATTCTCATCGATGTGGGATACACGCATACGGATGTCTCCATCGTGGAGAACGCAGCGTTGACAGACATTCGCAGCATTGACGTTGGCGGAAAACAGCTTGCCTCCGATCTGGCCTTCGGGCTGGATATCCCGCTGGAGACGGCGGAGCAGGTGAAGCGCAGATTTGTGTTTTTACAGGAGCCCTTGAGCAGTACGGAAATCGTACGCACGCCAAACGGGGCAAAACGCGTCGACCATGCGGCTATTGAGCTGATTTTGGAAGCGCGAGCCGGCGAACTGGTTTCCATGATTCGCGCGGCGATCAAAGAGATGGGTATTTCGCCGGAGGCCAGCCCTGTTGTTTACCTCACCGGCGGCGGAATTGCCATGATGAAAGGCGGTATCGATTACCTCAAACGCGGATTGCAGCTGAACATTCAGCGGGACACGCCGTGGGTAGCCGATATGGATACGCCGAACTACACGAGCGCATTTGCCGCTCTAGACTTTGTTCTGCGCGCCACGAGCGATGATGTTGTAACCAATACGTCGCCCGGTACGCTCGTGGACAGGATTCGCAACCTTTTTACCAAATAAGGGGGACAAACAATGTTTGAACCGGATTTCGAGAACACATCCTTTGCGCAGATCAAGGTGATCGGCGTCGGAGGCGCTGGCTGCAACGCCATCAACCGCATGGTGCAGTACGGCCTTCGCGGCGTGGACTTTATCGCCATTAATACCGATAAACAGGCGCTGTATCTTGCCAAAGCTCCGACCAAGATTCAAATCGGCGAAAAGCTGACCAAGGGTCTCGGCGCGGGCGCTGATCCCGAGGTGGGCCGCAAGGCCGCCGACGAGAGCCGCGAGCTCATCACCGAAGCGCTGCGCGGCACCGATATGGCGTTTATCACCGCCGGTATGGGCGGCGGCACCGGCACGGGCGCAACCGCCATCGTCGCCGAGTGCGCCAGAGAGCTTGGTATTCTCACCATCGCGGTGGTGACTAAGCCGTTTACGTTTGAAGGAAAGGTGCGTATGCGCAACGCTGAAATCGGCATTGCCGCGCTCAAACCCACAGTGGATACGCTCATCACAATCCCCAACGACAAGCTCATCGATCTGGTTGGCCGCGCAAGCCTGCCGGACGCGCTGCGCGTTGCGGACGATGTATTACGTCAGGGTATTCAAGGCATTTCGGACCTTATCGCCGTGCCTGCCATGATCAACCTGGACTTTGCGGATGTAAAGACCATCATGCGCGAAAAAGGTCTGGCACACATGGGCATTGGTAACGCCAGCGGCGAAAAGCGCGCGGCGGAAGCCGCCCGTCAGGCCATCGAAAGCCCGCTTCTGGAGACCAGCATCAACGGCGCGCGCGGCGTGCTCATGAACATCACCGGCGGACCGGATCTGAGCCTGCTGGAGGTCAACGAGGCGGCGGAACTCATCAGCGAGAACGTCGATCCCGAAGCAAACATCATCTTCGGCGCAGATATCGACGAAGCGATGGGCGATGCACTGAGAATTACCGTTATTGCAACGGGCTTTGATCGTACGGATCGTGCGGGCAGCATTCAGGGTGTGCCGGGGTTCGGCGCATTTAGCACCCTCCGCTCGCCCTACGGCAGCATGGGCATGGGCGCCGGCGCCAACCAGCAGGGCACGCCGCTGCACCAGCAGCCCCAGCCGCAGCCGTTCCCCACGCAACCGCAACCGCAGCAGCCCATGCAACAGCCGATGCAGCAGCAGCCGCAGTATCAACAACCGCCGCAATATCAGCAGCCGATGCGATCCAATCCCAACCAGCCGCAGTACACCTCGGCATCCTATGCGCCGCGCCGCCCGATCATGGCGGACGAGCCTGTTGCCGCGCCGATTCCGCAGCAACGTCAGGATCAGGTATTCGGCGAGAACGACATTCGCCGCGATTATCAGGAAAAGCCCAAGAGCAAGCTGGACGTACCGGCTTTCCTGCGCAATCGCTAAAATTTAGAGCAAATACAAACAGCAAATAAACATCCCCGGAGAACAAGGGCGAAATTGCCTGCATCTCCGGGGATTTTTCTTGCTTAATTGCCGGTCGCGCTTTTGAGCGCTTGCGCGTTAGTCCAGCAGCTTGTAGTTGGGATAAGCGCCTGCGTCGGTCAGCTCGTTAAGCGCCTTCTGTACCTCCGGCTTATCCTCGCGATAGGTGACGCCATACCAACGATCCGGCGAAGAGAGCACGCGAACACTCGCCTGACCCTTTTGCAGCATGCGCCCAACCTCCGCTGGAATCAAAAACTCGCCCTTGAGCGGGTTTGTTTTTATTGCGTCATGGAGAAACTCCGGAAAGCGCTGTTCTAAAATGGGGAAGAGCGACGGCGTAAAGCCAAAGAAGTTCATAGAGACAAGATTGTCCGCCGGGAAGTGGATCATGGTTGCTCCATCGTCCTCGGTATAGGCGGGGCCTTCGGGTGTTTTGAAGATTTTTAGCCGTTCCACGATATTGACCAGCTCGCCGTTTGCGTTCACCTCGCAGACGCCGCGCGCAACGGAGCCGTGCTCGGTCAATGTGTTCTTGGCGTGATAGCCCACCATGGAGAAATCAGACTTCGCGCCATCCTTCGCGTTGACGAGATAATCATAGAGCACGGAGAAGGCGCGCTTTCCATAGTAATCATCCGCGTTGATGGCGGCGAATGGCTCGTTGATGTCGTTTTTGCAGCAGAGCAGCGCATGCGCGGTGCCCCAGGGCTTCACGCGGTCTTCCGGCACAGTGAAACCCGCGGGTAGCATGGCGTCCGGCTGCTGAAAGACATAGCGAACCTCCATGTGCTTCTCCGCGCGGCGACCGATGACATCGTAAAAATCCTGTTCGATCTTGCGGTTGATGATGAAGACAACCTTCTGAAAGCCAGCCTCCATCGCGTCGAAGAGTGAGTAATCCATGATGATTTCGCCGTGACGCCCGATGGGGTCAATCTGCTTGAGCCCGCCATAACGGCTGCCCATGCCGGCGGCCATGACAACAAGAGCCGGTTTCTGCATGGAAGAAAATCTCCTTATTCGTTTTATATGGTGAAGGGGATCAAACGGGTTAGCGCTTAATCCGTAAATCCGTCCGGGTTTTGCGACTGCCAGCGCCAGGCATCGGCGCACATGCGCTCGATGCCGTATTCCGCATGCCAGCCGAGCTCGCGCGCGGCCTTCTCCGGATCGGCATAGCAGGCGGCAACATCGCCGGGGCGACGCGCCACAATTTCATAGGGCAGGGTCTTCCCGCAGGCCTTTTCAAAGGCGTGCAGCACGTCCAGAACCGAATAGCCGACGCCTGTGCCAAGATTGTAGGTGTAGACGCCTGGACCCTCCTGAAGCTTCTTCAGCGCGGCAACGTGCCCTTTTGCCAAATCCACAACATGGATATAGTCGCGCACACCGGTTCCATCCGGCGTCGGATAGTCTCCGCCGAAGACATGGAGGGCAGCGCGTTTGCCAACCGCAACCTGTGCGATATAGGGCATGAGGTTGTTGGGGATTCCGCTCGGGTCTTCGCCAATCATGCCGGAGGCATGCGCGCCGACGGGGTTGAAGTATCGAAGCAGGCCGATGTGGAATTGTGTTTCTGCAACCGCTACATCCCTGAGCATATCCTCAATCATGAGCTTGGTGCGCCCGTAGGGATTGGTTACCGATAGGGCAAAGTCCTCACGAATCGGAACACTGACCGGATCGCCGTAGACCGTTGCACTGGAGGAGAAGACGATCTGCTTCACACGATGGTTCTTCATCGCAAACAGGAGGTTCAAGGTGGAGTCAAGGTTGTTGCGAAAATACTCCAAGGGCTTTTGAACGCTCTCGCCGACGGCTTTGAGCGCGGCAAAGTGGATGACCCCGTCGATGGAATAGCGATCAAACAGTTTGTCTGTCGCCTCGGCATCGGTTAGGTCCAATTCCTCAAAATCGAATGGCTTGTTGGCCAAGGCGCGCAGGCGCTTGAGTACCGCGGGTTTGCTATTGACAAAATTGTCGACGATGAGCACATCATAACCCGCGTCCAGAAGCTCTAAAACGGTATGACTGCCAATGTATCCGGCACCGCCGGTGACGAGAATTCGCATGCGGATGAGAGATCTCCTTTCGGTTCGTTGGGGAAATCTGCTGCGTGAATAGCAGTTCATTTGCGCGGTCATTGCAGATACAACCCGGCGAATATGGCATGTTGTCCAACCGCCGCAAAAACTGCGGGAAATCGCCTGCTGATTGCACCTCTATTATAGGCGCACGGGGAAAGTCTGTCAAAGGCACGAATAAATACGGGAAAATCGATAATTCAGGGGTGATTTAGCCCCGAAAAGTGATTTTCAGCTTTCCTAAATAATATTGCTATGTTATAATTCTTTCTGGCTTATATCGGTTATCAGACCGGTTTTTGAATCACACCGAGGAGGAAGAATATGGCTAAGCAGAAGACTGTCGTTCCTTTCCGCGGAACGCAGGAGCAGGAAAAAGCGCTCGACAAAATTATTGCGGACCACAAGGACATGCAGGGTGCCCTGATGCCGGTGCTTCAGCAGGCGCAGGAACTCTATGGCTATTTGCCAATCGAAGTGCAGACCCGCATTGCAGAAGGGCTCGGCATTTCTCTGGAAGAAGTCTATCAGGTGGTTACGTTTTACGCGCAGTTTTCGCTCAACCCCACCGGCAAACACCGCGTTGCGGTCTGCCTTGGTACGGCGTGCTATGTCAAGGGTGCGCAGAACATCCTCGAAGAGCTCGAAAAACAGCTTGGTATCAAAGCCGGCGGAACCACGCCGGATGGCGTATTTACACTCGAAGCAACCCGCTGCCTCGGCTGCTGCGGCTTAGCCCCGGTCATCGTGGTGGATGAAGAGGTCTACGGACGCCTGATTCCCGCCGATATCAAGGGCATTCTCGCCAAATACAACTAAGAAAAAGCACGTAGCGTCAGAGACTGAAACAGTACCCGCCCGATGAGACAGGACGAAGGGACGATAACGTATGAAGATCCGTGAAATTGCATCGTTGCTCAATGCCGATGTCCTCTGCGGAGAACAACTGCTGGAGGAAGAGGTGCAAAGCGCCTGCGGAAGCGACATGATGAGCGACGTGCTCGCCTATGTCAAGGATCAGGGCGTTCTCATCACCGGGCTGGTCAATCCGCAGGTGATTCGAACAGCCATGATGATGGACATGCGCTGTATTGTATTCGTCCGCAGCAAGCGCCCGACAGAGGATATGCTCGACCTTGCCAAAGAGCACCATCTTGCCGTGCTCACGAGCACCAGCAGGATGTATGAAGCCTGTGGCAAGCTCTACGCAAGCGGGCTGGGCAGCGAGGCTTGCCGCAATGCCTGAAGCGCTGAAGTTTCACTATGACGTTGACGGGGATAATTTCACATCAGCCGGCGCGGCCTCGGTCGAGGTAAAGCGCAAACTCAGGCAGCTTGGCTTCGATGCCGAGACGATTCGCCGGGTTTCCATTGCAATGTATGAAGGCGAAATCAATATGGTTGTGCATGCGCGCGGCGGCTCGGCGGATGTTTTGGTGGACAAGGATTCCATCACCATCATTCTTGCGGACTCCGGCCCCGGCATACCGGACATTGACCTAGCCATGCAGGAAGGATATTCCACTGCGCCGGATAATATCCGGGCGCTGGGCTTCGGGGCGGGCATGGGCCTGCCCAACATGAAGCGCTATACGGATGAAATGAAGATCGACACCGTGCTCGGTAAGGGCACAACGGTGACGATGAAGGTGTTCATCCAGCCGGGGGCATAAGGCTCCGGCACCGGTTTTTGCCGAGTTGACAGGCGCGCGCCGATGACAAAAGCAGCGCGCCGCAGGAAAACGGCGGCCCCATCAGACGGCAAAGACGCCGCGCATGCGGGTTGGCGGAAAGGCGAATGGCACCGTGCATGAAACAATATAAACACTCGGTCTCGCTGGATCTCGAAAAATGCAAGGGCTGTACCAACTGCCTGAAGCGCTGCCCGACAGAAGCCATCCGCATTCGCGATGGCCATGCGGTGATTAATTCGGATGTTTGCATCGATTGTGGCGAATGCATCCGCCGCTGCCCTTATCAGGCAAAGAAGGCAACCTTTGATCGCTTCGAGGACATCAACTCGAAAAAGTATCGCATCGCCCTGCCCGCACCCTCGTTTTACGGGCAGTTTGTCGATTTGGACGACGTGGACTATGTGCTCCAGGGGCTTCTGGACATTGGTTTTGACGATGTGTTTGAGGTTGCCCGTGCAGCGGAGATCGTAACCGAATATACGCGCCGCTACATGCACGAAGAAAATGTCAACTATCCCGTTATCAACTCCGCCTGCCCCGTGGTCGTTCGCCTGATCACGTTGCGTTTTCCCTATCTATGCGACCACGTGATTCCCATGATGCCGCCCATCGAGCTCGCGGGGAAAATGGCGCGGGAAGAGGCGCTCAGCAAGCACCCGGAGCTGAAGCCGGAGGATATCGCGGTGGTGTTTATCTCCCCGTGTCCGGCAAAGGCGAGCTATGTTAAGAACGGATTCTTAGGCGAAAAGAGCCATGTGGACTACGTTGTCTCCATGAGTGACATCTACTTTAAGCTCATTGCCGTCATGAAGAAAAACATTGCGCCGAAGACCAACAGCCAGAGTGGCATGATCGGCATCAGCTGGGCGAGCACCGGCGGCGAGGCGAGCGCGCTGTTTAACGACAAGTACCTCGCGGCGGACGGCATTGAAAACGTCATACATGTGCTGGACGAAATCGAGACGGGTCACTTCCCGATGTTGCAGTTTGTAGAGCTGAACGCCTGCCCCGGCGGGTGCGTTGGCGGGGTTGCAACGGTGGAAAATCCCTACATTGCGCGGGTGCGTCTACAGGCACTCAGACGCTACTTGCCGGTATCGCAGAATCGATTGGAAAAGGACGATATCGACGGCTATCCGGAGGAAATTCTCTTTCCAAAAGACCTCGAATATCGACCTGTTGGAAAATTTGACGAAGATTTGAGCGCCGCGATGCAGAAGATGAGCGAGATTGAAACGCTCACAAGCTCCCTGCCCGCGCTAGACTGTGGCTCCTGCGGTGCGCCGACCTGCCGCGCGTTTGCCGAGGACGTTGTGCTCGGTGGACGGAGTGTGGACGAGTGCATTGTCTATATGCGAGAGCGCATACAGGAACTTGTGAAATGCCCGGAGGAGGAAGAGACGACATGACGCTTTCCGGCCTGAAAGAAGCACTGCAACTCACCACGTTTGCCATGCCGGACGAAGACCGGATGGTACACGGCGGATATGCGGGCGATCTTTTGAGCTGGGTCATGGGTCGGGCGCAGGCGGACGACGCGTGGCTCACCATCATGAGCAACGCAAACATCGTCGCCGTGGCAACGCTTGCGGATGTTGCCTGCATCATCCTCTGCGAAGGCGTTACGCCGGATGCGGGCGTGATCACACTCGCAAACGAAAAGGGTGTGAACCTATTCGGCAGCGAGGAATCCGTCTTTACGCTCTCTGCGCGGGTGAAAAACCTGCTATGAGCACCTTTCGGTGCGACCTGCATATCCACTCCTGTCTCTCGCCCTGCGGGGACGAGGATATGACGCCGGGGTCGATTGCGGGAATCGCAAAGCTCAACGGTCTCAACATTGCCGCACTGACCGACCACAATGCCTGCGACAATTGCCCCGCGTTTTTTGCCGCTTGCGAATGCTATGGTGTTGTGCCCGTTGCGGGCATGGAACTCACCACGAGTGAGGATGTCCACCTCATCTGCCTCTTTCGAACACTGGATGACGCGCTTGCGTTTGCAGCCGAGGTAAAAAAGAGTCGGATCTTGATTCAAAATCGCGTTGAGATCTTCGGCTGGCAACGCATCATCGGGCCGGATGACGAACCCATAGGCGAAGAGGAATACTTACTCATCAACGCGACGCAGCTCTCCCTGCTGGATGCGACAGCGTTGGTTCAACAATTTCACGGCGCGGCGGTGCCCGCGCATATCGACCGGGAGTCCAACGGGATTCTCTCTACATTGGGCGGCATGCCGGAGGAGCCGGATTTCGCCACGGTGGAGTTTCGGGAGCCGGAGCGGATTGCGCCGCTGGAGAGTGAGCATCCAATACTTCGCGCAAAACGCAAGATCGTCTCTTCGGATGCACACCGCCTCTGGGAGATTGCAGACCCCGGCTATCCGCTGAACCTGCCGTGTGCGGCGGATGCGGACATGCAGACGGTGCGGGAAGCATTGATCGATTATCTTAGCGGCAGGCGGGGCGGGGGGCACACATGAAGGAACTTTCGCTCAACATCCTCGATATTGCGCAGAACTCCATCAAGGCGCATGCAAAGCACCTGACCATCGCGCTGACGCAGGAAAACAACTGGCTTAGCGTCGTGATAACGGATGACGGCGTTGGCATGAGCCCCGAGTTTGCGGCAGAGGCCGCAAACCCGTTTACCACAACCCGCACGACGCGGAAGGTTGGCATGGGGCTTCCGCTGTTTAAACTCGCGGCGGAGCAGACGGGCGGGACATTCTCCATCGTGTCGCGCCAGGCACAGTTTGAGGGAGACGAACACGGCACGACCGTATTGGCAACCTTCAATACCAGCCATGTGGATTGCGAACCAATCGGAGACATCGTTTCGACCATACTCACGCTGATTCAGGGCAACCCTGAACTCTCCCTTACCTATATAAATAACAGGGACGGTGAGGAGCAACGGTTGAGTACGGACGAGATGCGGGAGATCCTCGGCGACGAGGTTCCGCTCAACAGCCCGGATGTACTCGCCTGGACGAAGGAGTTTCTCGAAGGCTAGAGATTATCTAGGTCAAGCATAAGCAGATTGCTTTTGAAATAGACAGACCGCATGGGCGCCCAAGACACGCTCCGGCGGGAACAACTGGAATATGGGATCAATCATCAGTGAGGAAGGAACGAACAACATGAAATCATTGCAGGAATTAGCAGAACTCCGCGAGAAGATGAAGAGCAAGGTTGCTGTGCGCGAAGGGCACAACGACATTCGCATCGTCGTCGGCATGGCGACCTGCGGCATCGCCGCCGGTGCGCGTCCGGTGCTGAGCACGCTGGTAGAAGAGGTGGAGAAGCAGGGCTTGACCGATAAGGCGACCGTCTCCCAGACCGGCTGCATCGGCATTTGCCGTTTAGAGCCAATCGTTGAGGTCTTTGAGTCGGGCAAGGAAAAGGTCACCTATGTTAAGATGACCGCGGAAAAGGCCAAGCAGATTGTCAGCGAGCACATCAAGGGCGGCAAGCCCGTTTACGAATACACGATCGGTGAGAAATAAGCGGAGGGGATAACCAATGATTCGTTCACACGTATTAATCTGCGGCGGCACCGGCTGCACGTCCAGCGGCAGCCCGGCCATTCGCGAGCACCTCGAAAAAGAGCTCAAAAAACAGGGCCTCGACGAGGAGATCAAGGTTGTCCAGACCGGATGCTTCGGCCTCTGCGCGCTTGGCCCCATCATGATCGTCTATCCCGAAGGCACGTTCTATAGCCGCGTTACGGAAGAGGATGTCACGGAGATCGTCAGCGAGCACCTGCTCAAGGGTCGTCCCGTCGAGCGCCTCGTCTACAATCCCAAGACCGAAGAGATGCCCCACGGCGTCACCTCGCTCTCCGAAACGCCGTTTTATAAGAGTCAGCGTCGTATTGCCCTGCGTAACTGCGGCGTGATTAACCCCGAAGAGATCGATGAATACATCGCGCTCGATGGTTACCTCGCGCTGGGTCGTGCACTCACCGAGATGACACCGCAGCAGGTAATCGACGTCATCAAGGCCAGCGGCCTCCGCGGACGCGGCGGCGCAGGCTTCCCGACCGGCACGAAATGGCAGTTTGCGGCCAACAATGCTTCGGACGAAAAATACGTCGTCTGCAATGCGGATGAGGGCGACCCCGGTGCATTCATGGATCGTTCCGTTCTGGAAGGCGATCCGCACGCAGTGCTTGAGGCAATGGCCATCGCGGGTTACGCCATCGGCGGTACGCACGGCTACATCTACGTCCGCGCGGAGTATCCCATCGCGGTCAAGCGTCTCAAGATTGCAATCGATCAGGCGCGTGCTTACGGCCTGCTCGGCAAGGGTATCTTCGGCACCAACTTTGATTTTGATATCGACATCCGTCTCGGCGCGGGCGCGTTCGTCTGCGGCGAAGAGACTGCACTCTTAACCAGCATCGAGGGCAACCGTGGTGAGCCGCGCAACAAGCCCCCGTTCCCGGCGGTCAAGGGTCTCTTTGCCAAGCCCACGATCATCAACAACGTTGAAACGTTTGCCAACATCCCGCAGATCATCGTCAAGGGTGCGGAATGGTTCTCTTCGATGGGCACGGAATGCTCCAAGGGCACCAAGGTTTTCGCGCTCGGCGGAAAAATCAACAACACCGGCTTGGTCGAAATTCCGATGGGTACCACGCTGCGCCAGATTCTCTTTGAAATCGGTGGCGGCATCCCCGGCGGAAAGGCGTTTAAAGCCGCGCAAACCGGCGGTCCTTCGGGCGGCTGCATTCCCACGCAGCATCTTGACACGCCGATCGACTACGAAAACCTCAAGGCTATCGGCTCTATGATGGGCAGCGGCGGCCTCATCGTCATGGACGAAGACAACTGCATGGTGGACATCGCGCGCTTCTTCCTCGAGTTCACTGTAGACGAGAGCTGCGGAAAGTGCACCCCATGCCGTATTGGTACGCGCCGTCTCTTAGAGATGCTCAACAAGATCATCGAGGGCAACGGCACGCTGGAAGACCTCGACAAGATGGAGGAGCTCTGCCACTATATCATCAACAACGCGCTCTGCGGCCTCGGCCAGACCGCGCCGAACCCCGTGCTCTCCACGCTGAAGTATTTCCGCGAGGAATATGAAGCGCACGTGGTAGAAAAGCGCTGCCCGGCGGGCGTTTGCAAGAAGCTCTTGCATTATGTCATCGACACGAACAAGTGCACAGGCTGCACCCTCTGCGCGAGAAAGTGCCCCGTGAGCTGCATCGCCGGAAAGGTGAAGGAGCCGCACGTCATCGACCAGAACAAGTGCATCAAGTGCGGCGCCTGCATGGATAACTGCAAATTCGGCGCCATTTCCAAGAAATAAGGAGGCAGGAACATGGATCAGGTAACTGTAAAGATCAACGGGATCGAAACGAAGGTTCCCGCCAATGCAACAATTTTAGAAGCGGCGCATCAGGCCGGTGTCCGCATCCCGACGCTGTGCTATCTTAGAAAGATCAACGCCATCGCGGCCTGCCGCGTCTGCCTCGTGCAGGCGACCGGCGTGCGCGGCCACGCGGCGGCTTGCGTTCAGCAGGTTGCCGACGGCATGGAGGTTCAGACCAACACGCCGGAACTCCGCGCGGCGAGAAAGACCACGCTGGAGCTTATTTTAAGCAACCACCGCATGGATTGCCTCAGTTGCGATCGTAGCCTCGACTGCGAATTGCAGGCGCTCGCGCGTGAATATGGCGTAGACCAGTATAAGTACATGGGCAGCGAAGATCTCAAACCCCAGTACGAGCGCAGCGCACCGCACCTTGTGCGCGACAACAGTAAGTGCATCCTTTGCCGCCGTTGCGTCGCCGTTTGCAAGAGTAACCAGCATGTTGCCGTCATCGGCACCAACGAGCGCGGATTTGACACCCATGTGGGTAGCGCGTTTGATATGGCGCTCAACGATACGAGCTGCATCAACTGCGGACAGTGCATCTCCGTCTGCCCGACGGGCGCGCTGACCGAGCGCGACGACACCCATGTGGTTTGGGATGCCCTCGCGGACAAGACCAAGCATGTTATCGTTGCGCCCGCGCCTTCTGTCCGCGTGCAGCTCGGCGAATGCTTCGGTATGCCCATCGGCGAAAACGTTCAGGGTAAGCTCGCCGCAGCGCTCCGCCGCCTCGGCTTCGAGAAGGTGTTCGACGTGGACTTTGCAGCCGACGTCACCATCATGGAAGAGGGCACCGAGCTGCTCCACCGCCTGCAAAACGGCGGCAAGCTGCCGATGATCACCTCCTGCTCGCCGGGCTGGGTCAAGTTCTGTGAATATTACTTCCCGGATATGATCGAAAATCTCTCCAGCTGCAAGAGCCCGCAGCAGATGTTCGGCGCACTGGTCAAGACCTATTATGCCGAAAAGATGGGCATTGACCCCAAAGACCTGTTCGTGGTTTCCATCATGCCCTGCACCGCGAAGAAATTTGAGTGCACGCGTGACAACGAAGCCGCGGCGGGCGTGCCGGATATCGATGTTTCGCTCACCACACGCGAGCTTGCTAGTATGATCAAGCGCGCGGGCATCCGCTTTACCGAACTGCCGGATGAGGAGTTCGATCCCATGCTCGGCGTCGCCTCCGGCGCAGGCCATATCTTTGGCGCGACCGGCGGCGTTATGGAAGCGGCGCTGCGTACCGTTGCCGAAATTGTCACCGGAAAGCCGCTGGATAACGTGGACTTCACCGCGGTTCGCGGCGTAGAAGGCTGCAAGGAAGCGGAGTATGATCTCGCGGGCACCAAGGTGCGTGTTGCGGTTACCAGCGGCACGGAGAATGCCTTCCAGCTACTGGAGATGGTGAAGAAGGGTGAAGCGGACTATCACTTCATCGAAGTCATGGCCTGCCCGGGTGGCTGCGTCAACGGCGG
>JAEWYV010000113.1 GCA_023458615.1 Bacillota bacterium | reverse complement strand
TCGTGCAAAACGGGCGCGATCTCTCCGTGTTCAGCGCCGACCTTGCGGCGCATTTTCGCGCGCTGCTGCTGGCTAAAACCTGCGGCCGGTGCGAGGATTTGTTGGACTGCACCGAGGACGCGATGACACGCTATCTGGAGCAGGCGAAGATCGCCTCCGAAGCGCGGCTGATTCTCGCGGTAGATCGGCTGATCGTCGCGCAGAACGACATGCGCTATCTCCCCTCCCCGCGCGCGCTACTGGAGAGCGCGCTGGTGCATATCTGCCGTCCGGAGGACACACTGTCTATCACCAATCTGGAGGCACGGCTCGATCGGCTGGAAGCTATGCTCAAAGACGGCATCCCCGCACGAACGCAAGCCATCCCCGCCCCTGCCCCGAAGGAAGAAAAGAAACCGGAGTCAAAGCCCGAATCAAAGCCGATTGCGCAAATGGAGCGGGACGAGGCCCCTTGGGTCAGCGAACCCCCGCCGGAGGAATATGCGGGAAGCTACGGCGAGCCGGAACCGCTAAGAGCACCGACGCCAAAACCGGCACCCGCGCCTGCGTCAAAGCCCGAACCCAAGCAGGACATGAAACCCACGCATACTCCAAGCGCCGCGGGATCGGACGATGCCGCCGCCATCTGGCGCGAAACCATCGCCAACATCCCGAATATGTTTGTTCAGGTGTTGGCGCGCGAGGCCGTCGCAATCAAATTTGACCAGAACACGCTGACCATTGGCTTTACGGAAGCGCAGGAGATGAAGCACAAGAGCCTCTCCGCGCCGATCAACTTTGAGCCGACGCAGCGGGCGCTGCAAGCGATTAAACCCGATGCAAAACTCGTCATCACCACCACCAAAGCCACGCCCGCGAGCGGACAGGCGGAGGAATTGGCCAAAGCGTTGTTCGGCGATAAGCTGACGATAGAATAAATAGAATAGTAAAATAGAATTAAAAGATAAGATGATTAACCAGAAAAACGATATAGATCAAGAGTGAATCAGGAGGATTTTAGTTATGGCAAAAGGCGGATTTCCCGGTGGAATGGGCGGCGGAATGGGCGGCGGCAACATGCAGCAGCTGATGCTGAAAGCCCAGAAGATGCAGCAGGACGTGCAGCGCGCACAGGCAGAGCTCAACGAGCGTGACTTCACCGCGAGCAGCGGCGGCGGCATGGTGAGCGTTACCGTTAACGGCGCAAAGGACGTGAAGTCCATCGTCATCAATCCCGCGTGCGTCGATCCGGACGATGTGGAGATGTTGCAGGATCTGGTGCTCACCGCCGTAAACGAGGCACTGCGCACCGCGACCAAGACCATTGAGGACGAGATCAGCAAGATCACCGGCGGGCTGGGGCTCGGCCTGTAATATATGCTCACGATTGAACCCATCGTCCGGCTGACGACCCAGCTTTCGCGCCTGCCCGGCATCGGGCAAAAGACCGCGCAAAGGCTTGCTTATCATATTCTTGATATGCCCGTTGCGCAGGCGCAGGAACTCGCCGCCGCAATCGTCGCCGCGCGCGAAAAGGTCATGGACTGCCCCATCTGTGGCACATATACCGATGTTTCCCCCTGCGGCATCTGCGCGGATACCGCGCGGGACGGCAGCGTACTCTGCGTCGTCTGCGATGCAAAGGATGTGCTCGCCATGGAGCGCACACGGGAGTTTCACGGTAAGTATCATGTGCTGCACGGCGTACTCTCGCCCGTGGACGGCATTGGTCCAAACGACATCCGCATCAACGAGCTTATCGAGCGCGTGAAATCCGGCGGGGTAAAAGAGGTCATCATCGCGACCAATCCGGACGTAGAGGGCGAGGCGACGGCTTCCTATATTGCGCGGCTACTCAAGCCCATGGGTGTGAATTGCTCACGCATTGCGCACGGCATCCCCATCGGCGGCAATCTGGAATATACAGACGAGGTCACGCTCGCCAAGGCGATGGAAGGCCGAAGACCGATCTACTAATTACTAATACAATTGCACAAAAAAATTCGCGGCTGATTGCCGCGATTTTTTTATAAACACACTCTATAAGCCGTCGGCAACGCGTGCGATTCGTCCAGATACACCCAGCCTTCCGGCAGGGCATCAATAGCAACCTCCGCCGCGCAAACGCGCATCTGCCACTCGATATGCGTAAAAATATGCTTTCGCTCGTAGAAACGCAGTTCACCCACGGGTAATATTCCGTGTTCCCCGAGCCATGCGGTGGCTTCAGCATCGGACAGCTCCCCTGCCGCCTCAGGCAGTTGCCACAGCCCCGCCAGCAGCCCGCTCTCCGGCCTGCGAAATCCGAGCAGCCCATTCTCCGTTGAGAGGGCAAATACCGTCTTTTTTTCAACTCTTCGTGTTTTCTTTGCAGAAAGAATCGGCAGCTCTTCCGTTCTCCCAGTTCGATATGCCTCGCAGCTTTGCTGGACGGGACAACTAACACACTTCGGCGCGCCGTTTGGCAGGCAGACGGTTGCGCCAAGCTCCATCAGCGCAGCGTTGAACTCGCCCGGCGCATCCGCCGGAATTAACTGCAGCAGCGCTGCGCGAACTTCCTTTTTAAACATCAGGTCGCGAATATCCCGCTCCTTGGCAAACAGCCGCGCATATACGCGCAAAACGTTTCCGTCCACAGCGGGCACTGCCTCGCCAAACGCGATGGAAGCGATTGCCCCGGCGGTGTATTCGCCAATGCCCGGCAAACTGAGCAAATCTTCATAACACCTTGGCATCTCGCCGCCAAAGCGCGCAATCACGTCGTTCGCCGCACGCTTGAGGTTTCTCGCGCGGCTATAGTAGCCCAACCCCTCCCAGAGCTTGTGGAGTCGGTCGTCGTCAACATTCGCCAGCGCGTAAACATCCGGCAGTTCGTCCATAAACCGCTCGTAATAGGGAATAACAGCGGCAACCCGCGTCTGTTGGAGCATGATTTCGCTGATCCAGATGGCATACGGGTGGCGCGTTCTGCGCCAGGGTAGGTCACGCGCATTCGCCCGATACCAGCTTATTAGAGATTCAATCCATTCCATAGCGCCAGTATAGCACATGCACCTGCCCCGCATTGTGAAAAACACGCTTTCAAAGCACGCAATCTGTGCTATACTGTGTCTTTGAAGGTGCCAAATCGTGCGAATAGCACGACCAGTCGCCTTCAGGATACAAAGAGGTGTTAGAAAGATCATGGATTACAGTGAACTCACACGCGAGGCGGCGGAGGCCGTCGATCATCTGCTCTCCAGCGCGGAATACCGCGCGGGCGATATCTTCGTTGTTGGCTGTTCTACGAGCGAAATCGTAGGCAAGCGCATCGGCTCCGCCTCCAGCGAAGAGGCGGCGAAGGCCGTCATGGACGCGATCCTGCCGAAGGTTACCGGGGCGGGACTCTTTCTTGCGGTACAGGGCTGCGAGCATATCAACCGCGCCCTATGCACCAGCCGTGCCTGCATGGAGCGCTATGGCCTTCAGGAGGTTTGGGTGCGTCCCTGGCTGCACGCCGGCGGCGCCTTTGCAACCGAGGCATACAATCGCATCCCCGACCGCGTGATGGTAGAGGATGTCGGCGCGAAAGCCTCTCTCGGCATGGATATTGGCGGAACGCTGATTGGCATGCACTTGCATCCCGTCGTCGTCCCCGTGCACACGCAGCAGCGAAAAATCGGCGAAGCGACGCTGATTCTCGCCAAGACACGCCCGAAGTACGTCGGCGGGCCGCGCGCGCAATATGATCAGGATGAGCCCGCGCACCGATAGGACGAACCCGGAGAGCCGCACGACGCTGCGGTTCTCTTTTTTTCGCATAATGTTGTCATTTCAGCGCATAAATTGCAAAAAAGCGCCGTAGAAAGGCATTTGTTCGGACATTTTATTCAAAAAATACATTGCAATTTTACAAATATTTGAACTATAATGTTTTTGGTATCCGCGTATCGGGTCTGTGGTTGAAAATCGATGCCAGTCGCAGGCAAAACGATCCACGTAAGCGGGCAAAGCCCCGTGAGCATGGTGCGGTCTAGAAGTAAGTCCAACCGAAGCATATCT
>JAEWYV010000112.1 GCA_023458615.1 Bacillota bacterium | reverse complement strand
GCGCGCTCGCCATGGAGCCGGAGGTGCTGCTCTTTGACGAGCCGACATCCGCGCTGGATCCGCAGATGGTGGGCGAGGTGCTGGATGTTATGAAGACGCTGGTCAGCGAAGGCTTGACCATGCTCGTAGTGACGCATGAGATGGCGTTTGCGCGGGACGTAAGCAGTCGTGCGGTCTTTATGAAGGACGGCATCATCTGGGAGCAGGGCGGGCCGGAACAGATATTCGGCAATCCCGAAAAGCAGGAGACGAAGGAGTTTCTCTCGCGGTTTTTTGATCGCTGAAGAAAGACTTGTGCCAAATGACCGGACCGCTCCGAACAGGGGTGGTTCGGTTTGCTTTATACGCGGCAGAGTAAAAGCAGGATGCCATTTATGCAACATACAAATTCCACATTGACGAGTGTTTCGAGACCGAATACAATGAAAATTGACAACGTATCACGTTGCAACATTTTTCACACATGTCATCATTTATGCGTCCAATCCAGCCCAGTTTACAGATTCTTCAAAGGGAGCAGCAAAAACGGATGAAAAGAAGAACACTTGTCTTTTTAATTGTGGTTGGATGCGTTACGCTGCTTTCTGCTGCAGGGCTATTGCTGCTAAACGGTCTGCGTTCAGCAAATGTTGAAACCGCGTCGGGTAAAGGCGAAATATCCATTGTAATGGACGATAATTACCCGCCCTATGTGTTTCGCGATGCCAATGGAACGCTACAGGGCATCTTGATTGATCAATGGGCACTCTGGAGCCAGGAGACGGGCATCAAAGCCGATATTTACGCAATGGATTGGGCGGACGCGCTCGCGGGTATGCAGGCGGGAACCTACGATGTTATCGACACTGCGTTTTATAATGAGGAACGGGATACCTGGTTGGACTTTGCCGCGCCTTATGCAACCATCGATGTGCCGATCTTCCATAGCAACAAGATTGGCGGCATTACGGACGCGGCCTCGCTCGTCGGGTTTGAGGTTGCGGTGAAGGCTGGAGATAGTTGTATCGCTATCCTTCAGGCAGCGGGCGTGACGAATATTGTGGAATATCCGAGCTATGAGGCGGTTGTTGACGCCGCGAAGCGCGGCGATGTCAGCGTTTTTGTGGTAGATGAGCCGGCCGCGTTATATTTTCTCTATCAAAAGGGCATAGCCGATGATTTTTCCCGGAGCCAATCACTTTATTCAGGACAGTTTCACCGTGCGGTAAAACAGGGCGATACAAAATTGTTGCAGATTGTTTCGCAGGGATTCGCCGCGATCCCGTCTGAAAAGTTGCATGAAATTGATGATAAATGGTTTGGCAGAGAGGGCACTATGCTCTATCTGACATACTACATCGAATATGTGCTTGCTGGAATTGCTGTGGTTGGCCTGGTTATTCTCTGGGTATCGCTCTGGAATCAGCGTCTGCGCAAAGAGGTTAAAAAAAAGACCGACGAACTGCGGCGCGAGAAGGAGCTTTTGACCATCACGTTGCAGTCGATTGGTGACGGCGTTGTCGCAACCGATGTAAGCGGGGCAATTACGATGCTAAATCCCACGGCGCGCCGCATGACGCGCTGGGAGGACGATGCAATTGGTGAACAGTTCACTACGGTGATGCAACTGGTCAACGAAGAAACCCGTCTGCCAGTGAGTTCTCCGATTGAGAAGGTGCTGAAAACAGGTGAAATAGTAGGGTTAGCCAATCATACGGCACTCGTGAACAGGGAAGGGGAGAATATTCCAATTGCGGACGGTGCATCGCCAATTCGCGATGCAAACGGGAACATCTACGGCGTTGTCATGGTGTTTCGCGATGTCACCGAAGAGAAGGAGCATCGCGAGAGAATTGAATATATCATGTCTCATGATTCCATGACCGGCTTGTTTAATCGCTGGTATATGGAGGAATTTCTCCGTGATTATGAGCGTAATCCGGATCGCCGCTGTGCGCTGATCATGGGCGACCTCAACGGACTCAAGCTCGTGAACGATGCATTTGGACATAATGAAGGAGACCGTTTTATCCAGAAGATCGCCGCCATTTTGCGCGAGAGCTGCGGCAAAAAGGGCGTGGTTTGCCGCTGGGGAGGAGACGAGTTTTTGATTCTGCTTTCGGAAGCCGACGCGGCGGAAACGGAAGCGTTGATGCAGCGCATTTTAGAACGTTGCCATGAAGAGAGCGATGATAAACTACAACTCAGTATCGCGCTTGGTTATGCGCTCAAGAAGGGGCCGAAGGAACCGATTGATAATGTGCTGCGCGAGGCTGAGCAGCTGACCTATCGGCGTAAGCTGATGATTGAAAAGAGCTTTCGCAGCAGCGTAATCAACGCTCTCCTCTCCACCCTCGCCGCCAAGAGTGAGGAGACGGAGGAGCATGCTGAGCGGTTGCAGCAGTATTGCAGTCAGATTGGCAAAATACTCGGCATTTCAGCGAAGGAGCTAGATGAAATGTCACTCTTTGCAATGCTGCATGACATCGGCAAGGTAGGCATCAACGACGCCATCCTGCGCAAGCCCGGCCCGCTGACCGAATCCGAATGGCTGGAGATGCGAAAGCATCCGGAGATCGGGTTCCGCATTGCGCAGAACAACATAGACCTTGCACCTATTTCGGAATACATTCTTTCGCACCATGAGCGGTGGGATGGCAGCGGTTATCCGCGCGGGCTCTGCGGCGAGGAGATACCGATTCTTGCGCGTATTCTCGCGGTTGTGGATGCCTTTGACGCGATGACCAACGAGCGTATCTATAACAAACCCCGCCCGAAGGAGGAGGCTGCCGCGGAGATCAGGCGCAACGCCGGAACGCAGTTTGACCCGCGCATCGCCTACGTGTTTGTAGAAGAGGTTCTGGGGCTATAAGAATGATAACAAAAGCAGCTCGTTGTTCTATGACAACGAGCTGCTTTTGCTGTATGCAGGAGATTAACCCTTATCGTGCTTCGAAAAATATCCCTTCAAGATGGCAAGGCTTTCCTTGCGCAACACGCCGCCTGTTACCTGTGGCTGATGCGCGGAGTGGGAGAAGACGATTTCGCAGCACTTGCTGCCCTCCTCGCCAAGGATGGCACACAGGTCGATATCACTTGCGCCATAGACTAACCTGCCGAGCTTGGTCCAAACCATCGCGCCGCAGCACATAAAGCAGGGTTCACAGCTGGAATACAGCGTATAGTCCGTCAGATCGGTGATGCGTTCCGCCGCGCAGAAATTCCGCAAAAGGCCTGCTTCGGCATGAAAGGTTGGATCGGATGCGGTATAAATTTGGTTCTCATTGGTGAATACGATCTCGCCGTCTTTGACCAACAGCGCGCCAAAGGGTTCGTTGCCATGCGCAACAGCCTGCTCGGAGAGACGGATAGCCTCATACATGAATCGTTCGTCCTGCGTCATGCAATTCTCCTGATATGTGATTATTTTGATGATGTGAAGGCAAATGCCTTATCAACAGAATACCCTTCTTGCGTCAGGAGCGCAACCGCGCTTTGAAAATTTTCTTCCTTAGTGAAGAGATAATCGGTGTTGTAGGTGGAAATCGCGAAGATACTGATGCCGTTCTTGGCAAGAAGGGATGAAATAGCGGCAAGTACGCCGACCATGGAAAAGTCCAGTACGCCTTGAATACGAAACCCGCGCCAGCCGTCCACCCGCGCGATGGTGTTTTCCGGCGTGGCCGATGTTTCGCAGACGAGCGAAAGCTCCTCATCCGTCTTGCTGACGAAGCAAAAGGGGCGGCTCCAGTCAATCTCTGTGGCGTCTGCTAGTTTGCAGACGGAGAAGGATTGTTCCAATATCTTTAGTTCCATCTTTAGCTCCATTATTCGATCTTTCTGTTCAATACAATTTTGAGACGAAAACGCCCGCGGTTGAAGCCGCAGGCGATTTTGTTTTGTAGCAATGAAACCGGGATTACTCGTGTGTAAACACGGGCAAGGATTTGACGATGCGATCGATACAGCCATCCTCGCCCAACGCTGCAGAGTCAAGACTGATGTCATAATGCCCCGCATCGCGCCAGTCCTCGCCGGTATAGAAACGATAGTAGTCCGCGCGGTTCTTGTCCTGCTCGGCAATATAGCGGCAGACTTCCGCTTCCGACCAAGCCAGCGAATAAGCCGCAACCCGCGCGATTCTCGCCTCGATGGGTGCGTGGATAAACGTGCGGAGAAGATATGGTTTTCCCTTCAAAATCTGGTCAGCACAGCGACCAAGGATAATGCAACTGCTCATTTCCGCCAGTTCGGCAATGATCTTCGCCTGAAACTGAAACAGGTTTTGCTGGGAGGTATAGTTGTCGCTGTCGGGCGGGAGCACCTCGCCGGTATATACCTTTTGCGCCGCGTGCATCATCTCACGCTTGCCGAGGCGTTCGTCCACCTCGCCGAAGAGCCGCTCGTTGATGCCGCTGACATCGGAGGCGATGCGCAGCAGCTTTCTGTCATAAAACGGGATGTTGAGCTTGTCGGAGAGCCTCTTGGCGATGTCGTAACCTCCGCTGCCTTTTTCGCGCGCGATCGTGATTACATAGTGTGCCATCGAAAACCAGTCTCCTTTCCGTTGGTTGGGTTACGCGCCGAGATATGCCTTGCGAACCCTGTCATCCTCTGCGAGTTCCTTTGCCGACCCCTGCATGGAAATCTTGCCCGTTTCGAGCACATAGGCACGATCCGCAACGGCAAGCGCCTTTTTCGCGTTTTGCTCCACCAGCAGAATCGTGATGCCGCTGTTGTGTAACTGCTCAATGATAGAGAAGATCTCGTTAACCAGAATGGGCGAGAGACCCATCGAGGGTTCATCCATGAGCAGAATCTTCGGGTTGGTCATCAGCGCCCGCCCGGTTGCAAGCATCTGCTGTTCACCGCCGGAGAGCGTTCCGCCAAGCTGACGTGCGCGCTCCTTGAGACGCGGGAAGTGATGATAAACGCGCTCCAGACCGTCGTTTACCTGCTTGGGATCATTTATAATATACGCCCCCATACGCAAGTTTTCCTCTACCGTCATGCGAGAAAAAACGTGTCGCCCTTCCGGAACATGCGCAAGACCCAGGTTGATGATGGTATTGGCGGGCACTTTCTGAAGATTGATCCCGTCGAGCAGAACCTCACCGGAGGTTGCGCGCAAAAGACCGGAGATGGTGTGCAATATGGTGGTTTTGCCCGCGCCGTTTGCGCCGACGAGGGAGACCAGCTCGCCGTCGTTGACGGTGAGGGTAATGCCCTTGATGGCCTGGATGGCGCCGTAATTTACATGGATATCCTTAATCTCTAGCATGATCTGCCTCCTACTGTCCCAGATAGGCCGAGATGACCTTCGGGTTCTTCGCAATCTCTTCCGGCAGGCCCTCGGCAATGGTGACGCCGTAGTCGATGACCTGTATGCGCTCGCAGATGTTCATCACGAGAGACATATCGTGTTCAATGAGCAAGATTGCGATGCCGAAGCGATTCCGGATGGCGTTGATGCAATCGAGCAGCTCGGCGGTTTCCGTCGGGTTCATACCGGCGGCGGGTTCATCCAACAGCAGCAGCTTCATGTTGGTTGCCAGCGCGCGGGCAATCTCCAGCTTGCGTTGCTGACCATAGGGCAGGTTCGCCGCAATATAGTCCGCCTTGTCCTCCAAATGGAAGATGGCAAGCAGATCGAGTGCTTTCTCACGGAGTTCCTTTTCTTTTCGCCAGAACTTTGGCGTGCGGAAAAGCGCATCAACCATGTTGTATTTGATGTCCTTGGTAAAGGCGGCAAGCACGTTTTCCAACACCGTCATCTGCTTAAAGAGGCGGATGTTCTGGAACGTACGCGCAACACCGGCGGCGACGAATTGATGCGTTTTCTTGCCGTTGAGGACCTCGCCATCGAGCAGGACAGACCCTTCGGTCGGTTTATACACGCCGGTGAGCATGTTAAACACCGTGGTTTTGCCCGCACCGTTGGGGCCGATCAGGCCGACCAGTTCGCCTTTGAACACCTTGATGTTAAAATCCGAAACTGCGACAAGGCCGCCGAAAGTAATGCCGAGTTTTCTTGTCTCCAGAATGGGGGTGCGTTCGTCACTCATGGCTCAGCGCCTCCTTTTTTTCCTGTTTTTGGGCTAAACGGATCTGGCGCTGTTTCTTCAGATCGGAGAAGAAATTTCGCAGCGAAAGCTCATATGTGCCAAAGATTCCCTTGGGACGGAACATGATCACGATGATCAGGACAATGGCGTACACCAGCATTGGGAAAGCAAACACGTTTTGCAGCCACATGGGAAGCATCTTGACCCAAAGGCCGTTTTTGATTTGATAGTTGACGAGGAACATGACCACCGCCGCGACGATGGAGCCGGTGAGCGAGCCCATGCCGCCGAGAACGACCATGACCACAACAAACGTGGAGTTTAAGATGCCGCCGTTTGCAAACGCGAACGAGGCTGTCGAGAGCGTCGCATTGGCGCAGGCATACAGCGCGCCCGCAACGCCCGCGAAGAACGCGGAATATGCGAATGTGAACACCTTGTAGAACGAGGTGTTGATGCCGGAGGCGGATGCGGCGATTTCGTCGTCTCGAATGGCGCGGATGGCGCGACCGTATTTAGAGCGAACAAACATGAACATCATGGCAACGCAAATCAGCGTTACAAATATCGCGACCCAAATATAGGTTACCTTCAGTGCCGTGCCGAATCCCAACCCGTTCTTGTAAAGCGAGGCGGAGGCAGAGCCTAGCGCCAAGCCCTCCTGACCGGCAAAGGGCAGATTGTTGATGATGTTGACGATGATCATGCCAAAACCCAGCGTGATGATGGCAAGATAGTCGCCCTTGAGTCGCAGCGCCGGAATGCCGACCAGCAGGCCGATGATGGCGGCGAGAACGCCGGCAACAAGAATGCAGAATGCGAGCACGAGCACAAAAGCTACGCCGCTCTTCTCATCAAAGATGCCTGCGCGCTCGGCGGCGAGCGAAATCAGCGCCGCTGCATAGGCGCCAACCGCCATAAACCCGCAGTGCCCCAGCGAGAGCTGCCCTAAAAAGCCGAGCGTAAGGTTTAAGGAGGCGGCGAGGATGATGAGGTAGCAGCACTGCCAAATGCTTGGCGCAACGATGAGTTTAAAGTCGCCTGCGCCGCCAAGCCCTTCCTTCAGGAAAGAGAATACGACCAGCAGGATCGCAATAACCACCGTGTTGAGAACATAGCCTTGGGCTGTTTTATTCTTGATCATACTTTTTCACCCATATTCTTTCCGAGAATACCAGCAGGCTTGATGATCAGCACGATGATGAGGATGAGGAAGACAAACGCGTCCGCCATGCTCGAGCTGACATAGCTGGTGGTGAAGGATTCGACGAGGCCAATGACAAATCCGCCGAGCATGGCGCCGGGAATGATACCGATGCCACCCAAAACGGCGGATACGAAGGCTTTCAGGCCCAACATGGAGCCCATCGTTGTGTATACCTTGGGGTACTGCGCAATATACATCAGCGCGGCGATTGCGGCGAGGCTGGAGCCGATGGCAAACGTCGTCACGATCGTGCGGTTGACGTTGATGCCCATGAGGATGGAGGCGGGTTTATCCTCGGAGACGCAGCGCATCGCGCGGCCGATCTTGGTCTTCTGTGTGAACTGATAGAGCGCGACCATGACGATAACGCTGATGCAGATGGTCAGCATCGTGGTCCAGTCGAGCGTAACGTCCGCAATGCGGATGCCGCCTGCGGCAAAAATCTGGTTTGCGACCTTCGGGTTCGGGCCGATCTGCGGGATTGCCTGCGCGAGGTTTTCCAGCAGAAGACTCACTGCAATGGCTGTGATGAGCGCCGTCATCGAGGTGCCCTTCTTGCGTACGGGACGGTAGGCAATCAGCTCGGTCGACATGCCGACGAGCGCGCACACCAGAATCGCCGCAAAAACAGAAACCCAGAGCGGCACGCCGAGCGCAACCATCACGGGAACGGTGAAGATCATCGTATATCCGCCGACCATGATAAAGTCGCCATGGGCGAAGTTGATCAAACGGATAATGCCGTAGACCATGGTGTAGCCGAGCGCAACGAGGGCATAGATGCTCCCGAGTCGAAGCCCGACAAACAATGTCTGCAAAAATGTGCTCACTTGTTTGTTCCGCCTTTCGATTTTAACGGAAAAGGAGGCGCGGCGTGAGCCTCGCCCCCTTTGTTCCGTATAGCGTTTCTACTAAATTATTTTACTTGAGTTCCTTGATAACGTCAACCAGCTTCGTGGTGACGGAGGTGCCATCCGACGTGAAGGAAAGGATGGCAGCGCCCTTTGTCGGGGTGCCAGCGGAATCCAGCGAGAACGTACCGGTGACGCCGGAGTACACGGCGGAGGTGTCTGCCAGCGCGTCGCGCACGGCCTTGGGCTCTGCGCTACCGGCCTTTTCGATGGCGGCTTTATACATATAGACCGCATCGTAGGCAAGCGCGGAGATCGCGTTCGGCGTGGAATCAAACATGGCTTTGTAAGCGGCGACAAACGCCTGGACCTTCGGGTCGGTATCGGACGGATCATAGTGGTTGGTCCAGTAGACGTTGTTGAACGCGGTCAGGTCTGCGCCTTCGACGACGTAGTCAGGCGTTCCGTCATAACCGTCAGCACCCATGATGATGCCGGTATAGCCAGCCGCACGAGCCTGGGTGACGATGTATGGGCCGATGACATCATAGTAGTACGGCGCATAGACGAACTGCACGCCCGAGCTCGCCATGGTGGCAAACTGGTTGGTGTAATCCTGCACATCGAGGGAAGCGGTGGATTCAACGGCTTTGATGTTCAGGCCATAGGTTGCGGCTGCCGCTGCAAAGGAGTCATACAGACCCTTGGAGTAGGTATCCGCTGCGCAGTAGACGACGCCAACATCCGTGTAACCGGCCTGTTTTGCATAGTAGGCTGCGATTGCGCCCTGGAAACCATCGGCGTAGCATGCACGGAAGACGTAATCATCTTCGGTGGTGATGCTGTCGGCGGTTGCGGACGGCGTGAGCAGGACGACGCCTTCCTCGTTGGCTGCCTCGGTGATCGCGGAGGTGCAGCCGGAGGTGACAGAGCCGACGATGAGGCCAACGCCCTGGGAGACGAGCGAGTTGAACGCGTTGAGCGTCTCAGCCGGATCAAACTGGTCGTCCGTTTTGATGACGGAAACCTGCTGACCGAGGATGCCGCCCGCTGCGTTGATTTCGCTGACTGCGAGATCGACGGCGGTGGTTACGGCTGCGCCGTAAACGGCGAGGGAACCGGTGTTCGGCGAGATAACGCCGAGGGTGATGCCATCGCCAGCCGGCGCTGCCGCGTCTGCTGCGGGGGCTTCAGTGGCTTCCGCTGCGGGGGCTTCGGTTGCCTCGGTGGCTGCCGGGGCGGGGCTGCTTGCACAGGCAACAACACTGAATGCCAGCGCCAGGACGAGCAGCAAACTGAGAAGTTTCCTCATGAATAATTTCCTCCTTCGATAATAAACAAAAATGGCTATGACTATGCCTTGACTATGTTTAGTAAGGTAATCACACGCCAATGTGTTATGGATGATTATAAAGAACCACAAACCCATTGTCAATATATTATATATGTTTAATTTCATATAATATATGATTAATAATTCGATACCATGGGTTTTATACACAACAGATCAGGGGATTAAGTTGGTTTAGTTTCATTCTAAGTAGGAGTGACACTTCCAGTGGGGTGATTGGAGAAAAAGAACACTAAATCTTCTGTGACCTATTACATAGAACGCATGCAAACGGCAAGCGCGCATGCGCAAATTCCGCGCGGTATTCATTTCGTACTGAGTAGTGAACACCGAGTCTGGTATAATAAGAAGGGATCATACAAAGGAGGTATGGAGATGTTTCATTTTAATCATTTTAACTTTAATGTGTTTGATTTAGAAAAGAGTCTCGCGTTTTATCGCGAGGCATTGGGGCTAGAGCCCATTCGCAAGGTGGATAATGAAGACTTTACGCTTGTGTTTCTCGGCGATGGCTCCGGGACATTTTCACTCGAACTGACCTATCTGAAGGATCGTACCGAACCCTATGACATCGGCGAGGCGGAGTTTCATCTTGCCTTTACGGCGGGCGACATGACCGCTGCGCGAAAGAAGCACGAGCAGATGGGCTGCGTCGCGTTCGTCAATGAGGCAATGGGAATCTATTTTATCGAGGATCCGGATGGCTACTGGCTGGAGATCATCCCTGAAAAGAAACACTGATCCGCTTGAATCAAAAAGCTGTATGTGTCATAGAGACGCATACAGCTTTTTTGAATCGTTACGCTTGTTCGTTTTTTATTCAAACGAGCGGTAATAGGTTCTGTCCTTGAGCAGAACATCGTGCGCGCCGCCCTCGGCAAGGGTTGAGGCGGATACGAGTGTGAGGCGTGCCTTTTCGCGCAATTCCGGTATGCTCAGCGCGCCGCAGTTACACATGGTGGAGCGCACCTTGCCCAACGTCTGCTCGACATTGTGGTGCAGGCTGCCCGCATAGGGCACATAGCTATCCACACCCTCTTCGAAGGTGAGCTTTGCCTCGCCGCCGCTGTCATAGCGCTGCCAATTGCGCGCGCGGGCACTGCCCTCGCCCCAGTATTCCTTCATATAATTGCCGTTGATGAGCACCTTGCTCGTCGGGCTCTCGTCGCAGCGGGCGAAATAGCGCCCCAGCATGCAAAAGTCTGCGCCCATTGCCAGCGCGAGTGTAACGTGATAGTCCAATACAATTCCGCCGTCCGAGCAAATCGGCACATAGATGCCTGTGTCCTTGGCGTATTGATCCCGTGCGGCGGCAACGTCCTGTACGGCGGTCGCTTGACCACGTCCGATGCCCTTTGCCTCACGCGTGATGCAGATGGAACCACCGCCGATGCCAACCTTGACGAAGTCCGCGCCTGCGTCCGCCAGATAGCGGAACCCGTCCGCGTCCACAACGTTACCCGCACCTACCTTGACCTTGTCGCCATAGCGGCTGCGGATGAAGGCGATGGTGCGCGCCTGCCATTCGGTATATCCCTCTGATGAATCGATGCAGAGGATATCTACTCCGGCTTCCACCAATGCGGGTACGCGGTCTTCATAATCCCGCGTGTTGATGCCTGCGCCGACGATATAGCGCTTCTGTGCATCCAGCAGCTCGCCCGGATTCTCCTTGTGGGAGTCATAGTCCTTGCGGAAGACAAAGGATACCATATTGCCGTCTTTGGAGATGATGGGCAGCGCGTTGAGCTTGTGCTCCCAGATGATGTCGTTCGCCTCGGTGAGCGTGATGCCCTCCGTGCCATAGACCAGCCGCTCGATCGGCGTCATAAAGCTCGCAACCGGCGTCGCGGGGTCCATGCGACTCGGGCGATAATCCCGGCTGGTCACAATGCCGAGGAGCTTGCCATATGGAGTGCCGTCCGCGGTGACCGCAACGGTGGAGTGTCCTGTGTTTGCTTTGAGCGCCATAATATCCGCCATGGTGTGCTGCGGGGTAACGTTGCTGTCGCTTCCCACAAAGCCGGATTTGGATTTTTTGACGTTGCGCGCCATCGCAGTTTGGGACTCGATGGACTGCGAAACGAAGAGAAAGGAAATGCCGCCCTCGCGCGCGAGCGCTGCCGAGAGCTTTTCGCCGGAGACGGACTGCATCACTGCGGAAACCAGCGGAATGCTCATATTCAGTGGGCTTGTCTCTCCAACGCGAAACTTGCAGACGGGGGTTTTTAGGGAGACATTTTGCGGCGTACATTCGGCGGAGGAATAACTTGGCACGAGCAGATATTCCGAAAAGGTATGCGAAGGTTCGTCAAAATATTTTGCCATGGTGGTTCCTTTCGATGGTAGGAGTGGGAGCGCCTGAACGGCGGATGCGACGATCATAAGCAAGATGTTTCGTTAGAGTATACGCCCTACGCGGGAAAAGGGGAACCCGTTCATTCAGCGTTGCGTATTTCTGATTTACGATTCAGCATTGCAGAACGAATCGGACGGTCAATCACTACTTGCGTTCATTATAATATGATACAATAAAAAACACAAACCGTGACAGCTAGAAGCTGGCACCCAGCACAGCGGAAGAACAGGGAACGATAAGCGCGCATGGCGCGGGCGGAAGGAGGCAGTTATATGCCCGAAAATAGTCATAAAGTACACGCGGTGGAGAAGGCAATTGCCCTACTCGACTGCTTTTGGCGGGAAAAGCGACCGATGACACTGACGGAGCTTAGTCGCATGACCGGCTGGCCAAAGAGCACCGTGCATAATCTGTTGGCTTCGATGATGGACTCCGCCGTGGTGGAGCAAAGCGCGGCGGACGGAAAATATCGCCTTGGCCTGCATCTTTTCGAATACGGCTGCACCATCTCCGAACACTGGAATGTGGTGAAGCTTGCGCGTCCGCATCTCAACGCGTTGGTGGCGAGAACCGGAGAGTCGGCCTATCTTGCGTCACTCAATGTCGATACCTTGTTGATTGTGGACAGCGCGGAGCCAAACAACGTCTTCCGCGTAGCCTCTACGGTTGGCACACGACTGCCGCTGCACTGCACCTCACAGGGCAAGGCGATTCTGGCCTACGACGATCCGGCAAATGTTCGCCGGCTGCTCAAGCGCGCGGGCATGAAGAGCTATACAATGCATACGCTGAAGACTGCGGAGGCATATCTGGCGCAGTTGGAGGAGATCCGCCGAACGGGCATCGCCACGGAGTATGAGGAGTATCATAACGGCATGTGCGCGTTTGCCGCACCCGTATTTGATCATGAGGGTGCCTGCGTTTCAGCGGTCGGTATTGTGTGCTTTTTGCGTTCAGGAGACCCCAACAGCGCTGTTTCGGACGAAACGATCCAGGCGCTGAAAAACACGGCGGAGGCCATCTCGACGGAACTTGGTTGGCACGGCTGAGGCGGACAATCGCATAATAGTCGAAACACATACAAAAAAACACCGAGCGAATCGGTGTTTTGTTGCGTTATGGCCTGCTTCGGAGCGGCTACTCCCGAATGGCTTTCTCCTGCTTGAGTTTTTTGATCTTTCGCTGAAGCGGCACGCAGAGCACGAGGAAAAGAAATCCCAGCGCGGAAGCAACGGCTCCGATGATCAAATTGCCATACGAGAAGTTGCCAAGATGCTCGTTCATGTTTAGGTTGATAATGCCGATGCCTAGATTGCATGCGCCGGCGATGAATTCTGTAATCATCAAGATCGTCCACATCAGGTTGATGCGCTGATAGTGCTTGATCTTGGAATCGAGATCGGTGTAGAGATCAAACGCGCCGTCCGACGCGGGTTTACGCAGATAGACCCAGCGCATGTAGCTGGAGACGAACTCAACGCCGCTCTCCTCTAGAAAACGCAGATAGGACTGGCTTTCCGGATGCGTCGGCATATTTTCCAACAGCTCGATTCGATAGATATATTGGCCTGCGGGTGCATCGGTAAAGACATAGCGGCACCAGGAATAGTCGGTAAATGCCAGCCCTTTGGCGGACATCTCATTGAGCCATTGTTCTTCCTTTTCATAATTCCATATCGCCTTGTGAATCACATACTTCATCTTAAATATCCCCCAACGATCCTATTTCCATTCGCAATCAGCTCTTCCAGCCGCGCGATTTCTTCTTTGACAACCGCTTTCCCCTCAGCGGTGATTTGATACTCCTTCTTGCGGGAATCCGCTTCTCCCGGCATGGGTGTAATCCATTTTTTCTCCAGCAGGGTATTGAGCGCCCCGTAGAGCGTGCCCGCGCCAAGGGACACCCTTCCGTTGCTGAGCTCCTTGACCGCCTGCATGATGCGGTATCCATGCATAGGCGTGTAGAGCGAGAGCAGAATATAGAACACCGCCTCTGTCAAGGCGCCTCGTTCCGAACTCTCCGGCATGAATCTTCACTTCCAGTCTTTTATTACGTTGCACGATATATCGGTTACCGTAATAGAATTATATCGATTGCCGATATAGTTGTCAAGGGGCAATCATAACAATGAAAAATGGGGTATCCAGCGGCACAGACAAAATGTGTATGGAAACAGAAAACTACTTTTCACTGAACTTGCGGTATAGTATACTCGAAGCATCCAATCAAACGATCAAAAGGACTCTGCTTGCCAGTTTTACATTCCCGACCGACTTTTAATCAACATCACAACCGACAGTAAAACCGACTTTAATCACACTTCAAGGTCAACATTTGAACCGAAATGAGAATTAATAAGGGGGACTCGTTATGCCGTTTTGTATGAATTGCGGAAAAGAAATTGCGAATGAGAAATTCTGCCCCAACTGCGGTATGCCGCAGGATGGCGGAAAGCCGTTTCGTCCATCACGCCAGCCAAAGGTGGAACAGGGCGTTCAGGCGGGCGATCTGATTCGAAAAGCGCTGGATGTACTCAAGCAAAAGCCGCTTCGTCTCTGGGGTGTTTCGCTCCTGTGTCAACTGCTTACGCTTCTGGCTGTCCTCTTTGGCGTGCTGCCAATCATATCTATCCCCATCGGTTTGGTACTCAATGCCGGTATGGCGGCGGTCTATCTGGCAGGATATCGTGGTCAGGAGGTCAACGCAGATGCGCTGTTTGCCGGATTCAAGCGGTTTTTCAAGGTGGCGGGCGGCATGGGATGGATGGCGCTCTGGATCTTAATCTGGGGGTTGATTCCGGTTGCGGGCATCGTGTTTGCAATCATCAAATCGTATTCCTATCGGTTCGTGCCGTATATCATGATTCAGGACCCGGATATCTCGGCAACCGAAGCACTGCGCCTCTCCATGCAGAAGACGGAGGGATACAAAGGGCGCATGTTCCTAGCGGATATGCTCGTCATCCTCGCGGTATATGTCGTCGCGGCGGTCTTTGCTCTGTTGGGTATGATTCCCTATGCGGGTGTGGTGTTCCAAATCATCGGCGGTGTGGTGTCGTTCGCCATTTCGCTGGTGATGCCGTTGCTGCTGGGGCTGATCAATGCGGCAGGATATGAGGAATTCTTTGTCAAAGAAGGCAAAGGAGATATCGCGGCATAAGCTTTTTTAGAAACTAAGTAGCAGGGAAGAAAAGAAGTCCTCCGATAAAAACGGAGGACTCTTTGTGTGTTGTGAGATTGTTCTACACTAAACCGCTGGGAAACGCCAGAGGAATAGCAGGCGCTTGAGCCGCGTCATCCGCGCGCGCAGCGCGGCGTATACTGCGCGTGTAAACGTGAGAGCTTCCTCCCGCTCCCGCCGCGTGCAGACTCTGCCGGAGAAGCGCGCGCGCTGGGCAATCAGCAGGAGCGACTCCAGCCGTGCGCGGTCAAGATAGGGCAGTGGTTGCGTTGCTAAAATGCTATATTCCAGCGGGGAGACTGTCGCGTTATAGACCGGAGCGCCCGCAGAGCGCATCATCTGCAGCAGATAGCGGCAGACGGCGAGCACGGCCGCGTTGCTGTCCTTTTGCGCAAAACTGCGCAGCAGCTTGTCGTGCTTGGCTTTGCGCCAGATGAACAACCCGGCCGGCAGACCCACAACGCCAAGTAGGACGAAAATCGGCCAGAGCGGCGGTTTTGCGGCGGAGCCGTTGTTCCCGTCCGTCCCGTTTTCCTCGGCGGCGGTTTCAACCGTACCGGAGGGATCTTCGGATGGTGCGGGGGTGGGAGTGATCTCAACGGCATCCTCTCCATCCTCGGTCGGGCTGGGCGTTGTGCCGTCTTCGGCGGATGTTTCCGGCGCGGCGGATGGCGCTGGTGTAGGCTCCGGTGTAGGTTCCGGCGTTGGTTTGGGCGTTGGCTCCGTCAGCGAAGGCGAGGGTTCGCCCTGATCCTCGCCGTTTTCGTCCGGCGTGGGCTGTGCGCTTTGGTTGGTGTTGGTGGTTACCTCAACGGGAATCCACTCCAGCTGCGCGGGGTCATAAACCTCAACCCAGGCATGCGCATGCGTGTCCTCAATATCGATATATCCGTCCTCATCGGCCTGCTTCTCATAGTCGGACTGGATGACGATATAGCCCTCCGCATAGCGCGCGGGGATGCCAAGCGAGCGCAGAAGCACCGTTGCCGCCGTTGCAAAATGGACGCAATAACCGGCCTTGCTCTGCTCCATAAAGTAGGTGGTGAAGTCCGCGTCCTCAGGAATTTCCGGCGGAGAATAAGCATAAGCGCACTGGCTGGAGAGCACCTGATGGATTGCCTGGCACGTTGCGGCGAGGTTCAGGTTTCCGTCCTCCATCACACGCGAAATGCCGTAGTTTTGGCAGAGCTGCTGCGCCGCCGCGCGGGTGTCGTCCGGCAGGGCGGTATATACGTCAAACAGATAGTTGATATAGGTCTCGGCAGCGGAGGAAACCAGATCCGCTGTGTCCCCATTGACATTGCTTAACCCATAAGCGGAGCCTGCCGACTTCAAATATGCGCTTTTGAGTGAATCCCCATCGGAGCCCGCATTGGAGACGGAATAGAGCGCCATACCGACAGGAACGGCCTGCAGAGAATAGCTCGACGAGCCGGCCGAGGAGGCAAACGCAAGCGCTGTGTCCAAAACATAGCCCGCGTTGCCGATCTGATCCGCCTGCGTGATGAGCCCCGGCGGTGACCAGATGGAAAGCGGCGTGGCGGAGACGTTTCGAACGTCGAGCGAAAACGCGCCGACCTGCGTTTCGGTTGCGGCTGCCGCAGTAGCGAGCAGATTTTGCGGCGCTATGCCGGAGACATGTTCTGAAAGCCGCGTAAAATCCGCACTGGAAGGATTGGACCAACCATCGCCGGAATAGACGGAACCCGCAAAATCGCGCAGATACAGTGAGAGTGGGTCAGATACGCGTACCTGAAGGGCGGTTTTGCCGGAGAAGCGGATGGAGGAGAGGTTCCGCAGGTCTCCGCGCGTGAGACCGTTGTTGCTCTTCCAGAAGGCTTCCTTGCCGATGTCGAGTGAAAAGATTTTTTGCTGCAAATCCTCAATGGCCTGCGGACGCTGATAGCCTTCTTCAGGCAGGATCAGACCGGAGAGAAGGGCGGCGAGCAAAATCAACGGAAGCGCAAGCAGCGAAAGCGTCTGCT
>JAEWYV010000111.1 GCA_023458615.1 Bacillota bacterium | reverse complement strand
TCTCCAAATCCCGCATTTCACCGAGCAGGATCACATCCGGCGATTGCCTGAGAGCCGCGCGCAGGGCGGTTCGGTAGCTCACGGTATCGTGTTCAACCTCCCGCTGGGAGAGTACACTCGCCTTATGCGAGTGAATGAACTCAATCGGATCCTCAATGGTGATGATGTGTCCGCGTCGGTTGGTGTTGATGCGGTCTATGATGCAGGCCAGCGTGGTCGATTTTCCGCTCGCCGCAGGGCCTGTGACCAGCACGAGCCCTTTTTTGATATCTGCGAGTTTCAAGATCGCATCGGGAATATGCATCTTCTCCGGGTTGGGCAGCGCGAGGGAAACCACGCGCAGCACCATTGCAAGCGAGTTGCGCTGTTGATAGGCATTGCAGCGAAATCTGCCAACGCCGCTGATGGAGAAGGAAAAATCGTCGTCCCCCTGCTCCATTAGATGCTCGATCGGGCGAGCATCTAGTTCGTAAACCTGGTTGATGAGCCGCTTTGTATCGTCCGGCTTGAGCACCGTATCCAGCAGGCTCTGCACCTCGCCGTTGACCTTGAGCCGCACACAAGAGCCGGGGATAATAAAAACATCCGACCCGCCGCGATCGATAGCGGCCCGCAAAATATCATGTACTTCCGCCATCTTCAGCCCCCCTGCCAGAGCGTTCCCGCAGTCTGGCCCGTCCATTCCTCCGTGCTTTCGTAGCGATAGTTGAGCACCTTGCAGCTGCCGCCGCTGATATCAACTAAGACATGAAGCGCGTGCCCGTCATAGGAATCAACTTGAAAGCCATAATTTCCGTCCGCCTGTTTGGTCACGCCAGAAACAACTTCGGGTGCACTGCCGAGCTTTAGCGCGTCATCCAGTGCGGCAAGCATCTGCTGCGCGCGCGCGTCTGCATCGTAATAGGCATTCATGCTCTCGGCGGTTTTGTCCGTCAGGACCGCATCCGAGCGTGCCTGCAACAACGCAAGCGCGGCAAACATCGTGAGACTCACCACCACAAGAATCAAGAGGATGCTGGAGGCACCAACCCCCATGCGCGAAGGATATTGCTTCATGGCAGCACCTCCGCATCGGAAACATAACGCACGGCATCTAGAAAATACGTTTCTCCGGTAGGTGAAAGGACGCTTAGCTCAATCTCATAAAGCGTTCCCTGCTCCGGCGTCGGATCATCGGTGACGATGCAGTTTACCGATAGATCATCCGCAACATCCTTGGTAAATGCGCGAACGCCGCACGCGTTGCAGGTCCCGCTTCCGGTTGGGTTTGCTTTAATCTGCTCCGCGACGGACTCCATCGCGAGAATCGCGCGCGCATGATATTCGCTCTCCCGCGCGGTTGCGCCCGCCGCGGCGATGAGTTGCACCACAACGCTGGTGGAAAGCGCAAAAAACAGAATCACAATCGTGAGCTCAATCAAGATCGGGCTGAATATGCCGCGCTTTTTCGGGGGACGAAGCATCAAGTCGTTCATACGCCGTCCTCCTTTGCAGTCTGCAAAAAGAGCGAAACGGAATGCGTAGCGCCGCTTTCATCCACAAGCGCAATTGTGAGCAGCCCCTGCTCCAGCGTTATGCGCATATCCGCCGCGGGGCAGATATTCTCTCCATAGGATGGTGAAAATGCCGCGTCCGCACGCGCAAAATACTCACGCACCTGACTTTTGTCGCAATAGATGTAGGTAATATAGCGCTCACCCGCATGTAGAGAGGATAGCGCGAGGACATCCAATCCGTCCTCCTCGCGAATCTCCAGCATGCCTGCCTCATCCGCCGCACGCACCTTACCGGCAAGATAACTCAGCCCTGTACGGGAGAGATACGACCGCTCCGCAGTGGAATTGATCATGCGATAGCTCTGTGCGCCGACGAGTACAACCACGAGGGAAAGCAGGGCAAACGCAACCAGCAAAGCAAAGATGAACACCCCCCGCATATCACCGCGCCTGCGGGCAGCAACCTCGGCGCTCATGCGCCGCCTCCGATGGGAATCACATCCACGCTCGGCATCACATTCGCCGCAATGACATCATAGAAGACCACATAGCGGCTCTCGTCAATGCGAACGCCGTAATTTTCGTAGATATAGTCAAGATTTGGTGGATATTTCCCCTCGACGGCATAACAGGTGACAATGGCACGCCGGAGCGCATCACTCATCATCTCGCGCTCATGTGCGTCGTTTCGCTGCGTCGTCGTCAGCAGGGAGATCAGAAAGAATCCAACAAGCAATGCAAATACGACCACAGCGAAAAACAGGCCTTTATTCTGTCCGCGCTCCCGTTCGTACAGGTGCATGCCGAATCCTCCTTCCGGTAACGCTATCCTATCAGATTGCGTCATGAATTATATTACGATGTAACAAAATGTCAATTATTTGTTGTGAACTTCGCAATTCTATTTTGTCGCGCCCTATTCGCCGCATTATCCGACGGCGGAAAGCACCGAAAGTAGCGGTAACATCACCGAAAGAAGAATGCCGCCAATCACAACAGACAGCACCGCAACGAGGGTCGGCTCGATCATGGCAATCACATTATGAATTGCCTCATCCGCCTGCGTCATATAGATGCCGCTGAGTTTTTCCATCACGGCGTCCAGCTTACCCGCCGCAACGCCAAAGCGAATCATCTTTTCGTGCATGGGATCAAAGAGTTGGCTCTCCTCCGCCGCCTCCGCAAAGCTTGCTCCGCCAAGCAGTGCCTTTGCCGCGCGCTCGCCCTGCTGTCTGTGCTTTGCATCCGTCACCACCGTAACCGCAAGCGAGATCGCCTCCTCCACGGGGTATCCCGCAGAGAGCATCATGGACAGCGCCGAGGCATAGCGCGCGGTTGAGAGTCGCGCATTGACGCGGCGAATCGAGGGTAGCACGCGAGCCAGCAACGAAAGGACGGAATCCCTGCTGCGCGTTCGCAGCAGAATACCAACGAGAACCAGAAGAACCGCAAATACACCAACAAGGATCAGCATGCCTTTGCCAACACCAACGCCAATCTGCATAGCAGTCGAAGCAGGACTATCCATCGAAAGACCAAGACTCTGAAATACACGCTGAAATACAGGAATTACGCTGATGACCAAAATTGCGATGACAACCGCAAGCATCATGACCAACACGCTCGGATAGAGAATCGCGTTTTTAATCGAGGACTTAATCTGCGCTTCCCATTGATAATAGTTTGCCAACGAGGCCATTACCTCGTCCAGCTTCCCCGTGCGCTCGCCGATTCGCACCATTGCGAGCATATAGGACGGGAAAATTCCCGCCTCTTCCAGCGCGGCGGAGAGGCTGCCCCGGCGATTGAGCGCCGCGCTTATCCCCCCAAATTGCGCGCCGTAGCGGCTGCCCGCGTAGCTTTGCGCAAGGGTTTCCATGCCGTCTCCAATGGGAATACCGGCTTTGAGCACCAGCGCAATCTGCTCGCAAAAGAGCGCTGTTTCATCCGGCGGAAGCGTGTTTTGCGTCGTATGATCCTGCATTCCGATTCCCTTTCTGATTAAAATTACCACGGGCACGTTGTTCTGGGCGCCCTTGGATTAAACTATTCTATCAAACGGATGTACTCAGTAGATGCGCTCTGTGATGTAGTCTTTCTCCCTGTGCCCTGTCCCGTCCAGCGTCGGGTCCATCCAAACCCATTCCCCATCGAGATAAACGCTGTTCCAGGAATGATACAGGTTCTCCGGCGTCACGGTACCAATGAGCATCCGCGTAGGAATCCCGCGCGAACGGAGCATGACAGCAAGCAGCGCAGCATAGTCAAAGCAGATGCCCTTGCCGCTTGCGAGTGATTCGTCTGCATTCGGCAGATATCCGCTCGGAACCGTTTCTGCCTTTTGTGTATCATAGGTCATGTGCTTGACCACAAAACGGTAAAATTGGTCCGCAATCTGCTTGTCGCTTGTCAGTTTTTCCGCAAGCGACTGCGCTTCCAGCACTGCATTTGTATTCTCATCATACCACACATATTGATTGGGATACAAAAACGGAATGGTTTCACTCGCAAGACGAACCTCAATTTCCGTCCCGAATCGAACGGCGTAGAGATCGTCTTCCACCTGTTCCATTACACGAACGGTATATATCCCATCCCCCATTTGCAAGGGGAAGACGTTGTACTCTTCCCCGCCGGGCAGATCATAATAATAGGTTTGTATGCTTGTGGAGATCCGTGCTTTGAGGCGCATTTTACTCGGCTCACAGCGAACCATGACATATCCCTGGTCGGTATGGGACGCGTCAATCGTAACCCCCGCGCCCGTATAAACGATGGTTCCGCTAGCCTCCGGTAGCAAAAGCTTCGGTTTCTCTGCTTCCTGCCCCGTATTTGCGGGCACGGCTCCAGAGTCGGTCTTCGCTGCTGCCTGCCTCGCCGGGGAACCCCCTGCACAGGCCGTCAGACAAAAAAAGCCGAAAAAGAGCAGCCAAGCAACACCTTTTTGCAGCCGTCCAGCCACCGACCATTTTTCCATAACCCGATTATACTGCGGCAAATCACGCAAATGCAACAAATTGTTACTTTGAAACTGAACCCTCTTAAAGAAACGCCTGAATGACGGCATTTTCTCTGTTACATTCGATACGGTGGGATTGATAGCAACGTGCGATTACATTCGATACAATTCTATTTACATTGATTAGCCTTCTTCCGGTTTCTCCGCGTAACGAAATGAGACGCAAACCTTTGTAGATTCGCAGGCCAAAACAAATCCGGCACCTCCTAATTACAGAGGTGCCGGACTGTATTGTCATTTCTGTTCTTTTTAATTTACTCTGATTTGGGTTTTGCGTCATCCCATTCGATGTCCTTGTCCTTCTCTTGCTTCACGCCGAAGAGAACGAGCAGGAATTGGACAGCGGCAATGAGGATCATGAGCAGCGTCCAACGGTCGGTGAAGACCATCGGATTCTTCATGTTCTCCGTGAGGATGAAGGCGATGATTCCGCCAATGCCCGGCACGAGCGTCAGAATACGCGTAAAGCCGTGCTTCTTTGTTTCGCGGATAACCACACCGTCGGTTTCTTCCTTCTTCTTACCAAGGTAACCCACCAGCATCAGGATGGATGCCAGCGCGGTCGCGATTGCGAGAATCAGGTTGAGTAGCGCCCAGGTGGGGCCTGCCAGCGGTGTATTCGCGTCGGCAATCTCCTCCACATTGCGTCCAACAGCGGTCATGCTGCCGTAGATGACGATGTTCCCGTCGGTGATGGTCGCCGGGATCACCGTTGTCCAGCCGCCGAAGGTGTAACCATCCAGCG
>JAEWYV010000110.1 GCA_023458615.1 Bacillota bacterium | reverse complement strand
CCTGGCTATGCGCGCGGTCTACGAGATACATCAGCTCCTCCGGCTCGCCGTAGCGCGCCGTTGCCGCATAATAGCCCGTCACCTGATAGCCCCAACTCGGATCATACGGGTATTCCATCAGGGGCATGACCTCGATATGGGTGTATCCCATATCGACCACGTAGTCGATCAGCTCGTCCGCCAGTTCGCGGTAGCCCAACCCCTGCTTCCAGCTGCCCAGATGCACCTCGTAGATGTTCATCGGCTGGTCGTAGGTGTCCGAAGCGGCCTCGTGGCACTCCAGATATTCCTCGTCCGACCATTCGTAGTAGGGCATGTCCCCCACCACGGAGGCCGTGCCGTGCGCTTCCGCGCGGAAGGCAAACGGATCCGCCTTCAGGATTACCTCGCCGGTGTAGGTGCCGATGGCGTATTTGTAGAGGTCCCCCTCATGCGCCACGCCGATGGCAATCTCCCAAACGCCGGTTGTGCCAACGCGCTCCATGCGGTCAGCCTCGGCATTCCAGAAGTTAAACGTGCCAACCACGCTAACGAATTCGGCGTTCGGCGCCCAAACGGAGAATCGATAGACCGGTTCTCCATACTCACCGACCCCTTCATGGCAGCCCAACTCTAGATAGGCTGCGGTAGAAACGCCACGGTTAAAGTAGTAGAGTGCTGTTTCATCAGAAAATCTGCTCATCCATACAACCCCCGGGTACTACGCTACAACCTCATCATATCATTATTCCGCATCAAAAGGAACAGGTATCGAATGATTTGCCGCGTCGGGGTACAATTTTACGCGCTTTTTACGCAGGCTATTTTAGCAAAATTCAGTAAATTTGCTGTAACTATGCCCCTTCCACGGTGTTTTTGCAGTAATGGTTGCGAGAAAAAAAGGGCTTTCCTACCCCCTTCACTTGGGTGAAAAAGAGATACGAAAAGGGATACATATGGTATAATGCATCCAATATTCCTGCGCCAGCGGGCAATTAAAACATATTGGGGCTTTACTATTATTTTTTTGCCGCTGGGACAAACACAAAACGTATTGGGGCTTTATCATGCAAAACCTGATCCTATCGTTTAACGTCGTCGCGCCTTTGATTGTCTACATGCTCGTTGGCGTCGTGCTGCGCAGAACCAACGTGGTGGACGAGCGCGTCATGCGCGGCGCCAACAACATCATCTATTATGTCACGCTGCCGCTGATGTGCTACCGCGCGGTTGCGGCAAGCGACCTGACAACCATGTTCAACACGCCGTATCTGCTCTATCTCACCATCGCGATTTTTGTTCTCTACGGGCTTACCGCGCTGTTGGTTCCCGTCTTTTGCAAGCAGAACAACCGCAGAGGCGTGTATATCCTCAGCATCTTTCGCTCCAACGACACCATATTCGGCCTCGCCGTTGCGGCGGCGCTGCTTGGAGAGGGCAATCTTGGCTTAATGTCCATCGCCATCTCGCTTTGCGTGCCGCTCTTTAGCCTGCTCTCCGTGATTGCCATGGAGCGTTACCACGGCGAACGCGTGCGCTTTGGCAAGGTGCTGCTGCGCGTGATCACCAATCCGATCATCGTCAGTTGCGTCGCGGGCTTTATCGTAAATTTACTGCACATCACCATGCCCGCCGTGCTGCAAAAGCCGATTGACGGGCTCGCCAACGCCACAACGCCGATTGCGTTTGTGCTGCTTGGCGGCACCATCTCCTTTGCCGCGGTCAAAAAGAACCTTGCGGGAATCACCGCAGTCTCCCTGCTGCGTCTGCTGCTCGTTCCCATCGCGGTGGTCGGCTCGTTTCTGCTGCTGGGCTTCCGGGGCGAGTTCATCGTGGTTGTGATGATCATATTTGGCGCGCCGGTGGCAATGGTTACCTATTCTATGGCGGTTGGCATGCAGGCGGATGATGAGCTGGCGGCAACGCTCGTCGCGGTTACCAGTGTGCTCTCGATTCTCACGATGTTCTTATTCATCTTTATACTAAAGCAGACTGCGTTAATATAACGATAGATTGCAGCGCACTGCGCTGATTTAACTGCACTGCCTACGATTGGAGTATTCAACATGACAAAGCGCCTCTATGACATCGACAGCCACCAAACCGAAACCCAATCCCGCGTCGTCTCCTGCTCTCCCGCTGGCGATGGGGTTGACGTTACCCTCGACCAGACCGTGTTCTTTCCCGAGGGTGGCGGGCAGCCTTCCGACACGGGGTTATTGGGCAGCGTCGTCGTCTCCCATGTGCGGGAGGAGGACGGCGAGATCTATCATCGGGTGGATCGCGCGCTGACGGTCGGCAGCATGGTCACGGGCACCATCGACTGGGCGCGGCGCTTTGACCTGATGCAACAGCACACGGGCGAGCACCTGCTCTCGTTTTCGTTTTACGAGCTGTTTTCCGCCAGCAATATCGGCTTTCACCTCGCGCTGGACTACGCCACCATCGACTTTGACAAGCCCCTCTCGCCGGAGCAGGTTGCCGAGGCGGAGCTGCTCGCCAACCGCTTCGTCTGGCGCAATCTCCCCGTAACCGCGACGTTTTATGAAAACGAGGAGGACGTGAAGAGCCTGCCGCTGCGCAAGCACGCCGAGGGGTTGACCCCGCCGATTCGCATCGTTGCGGTCGAGGGCGCGGATATGTGCACCTGCTGCGCGCCGCATTGCTTTCTTACCGGCGAGATCGGCTCCATCTTCGTTGCCGACGCGATTAGCTACAAGGGCGGCACGCGCATCACGTTTTTCTGCGGCGAACGCGCGCTCAAGCTCCACCGCGCGCAGCACAACGACCTGAACACACTCGCGCGCCGCTTCTCCACCCAGCGGGAGGGCGTGCTCAACGCGGTGCGCAAACTCTCGGACGATTTTGGCGAACTCAAGCGGGGCGAACGGGAGCTCACCCGCGAATTGAACGGCTATGTTTCGGCGGAGCTACAGGAAAAGGCGGAGAAAGCGGGAAAATATCGCGTCATCGCGGCGCTGCTCTCCGGCATCGACGCGGGCAGGCTCAAGGATCTGGCGCAGGCGGCCTCGCCGGATAAAACGCTGGCACTGCTGCTGAGCGAGACAGACGGCAAGCTTTCATATGTGCTCTCCACCGGCGCGGGATTTCCGCTGGATGTCTCCGAGCTCATGCCCGCCAT
>JAEWYV010000109.1 GCA_023458615.1 Bacillota bacterium | reverse complement strand
GTATTGCTCTCTTTTAACTGATGGAGCATCAGCGAAATGATGCCGCGCCCGATGCCTTTATTCTGATGCGCGGGCGATACACCAAGCCCGTAAATGGTTGCCTCGCCGTCCGCATACCCGATGCAGCCAATGCCGACCGGCTCCCCGTTGAGCCGCACAATGTATTGCACCCGATCATCGGAGGCCATCGCCTTGACCATAAAATGGTAGGCCTGCTCCGGCGACTCGGAGAAACTCTCCGCGCTGATCTTTGACATGGCGTCCAAATCCGACTCCGCCGCGCGGATGAGAGCGAGCCCCTGCGGGACCAATAGGCGATGATCCGCGTCCGAGTGTTGATAGCAAAGGCTGTATTCCGTGTGCTCCTGCTTGGCACCAAGGGCGGAAACCGCCGCAACACCGGAAACAGATTGCGGTTCGCAGACAAAGAGCAGGCTGGGTATGCCAAATACCGCCGCCTGTCGCGCTGCCTCGCCTGCAAGAGCGCGAAACACGCCCTTTTTGCGATGCTCGGGATGCGTCAAACCGACCAACTCCGCTTCCTCCAATGTTGGCGCAAAAAATGTCATCGCGCCGATGAGGACATCGTCTTCCCGCATTGTGATCAGGCATGGCATCTCCGGCGAAACATTGAGGGATGGATTGAGATAAAGCGAACCCTCCAGGCGATCATGCGCGCGGCAAACAGCCTCCAACGCGCGTACCTGTTGCACGGTATTGAGATCGGGCTGGGTGAAAAGTTGAATGGATTGCATGGGAACTCCTTTGTCGGGTTGGTTAATGATTATTGAGCGGAATAGACGCCGCCGTGGTAACAGACAATGCTTTTCGCGCCAAGTTGGCGGATTTGCTCCAACGATTGTTTTGCCTGCGAAAGGTCTTGCGCATATTCTGGATTGGCGACGATCAACGCGCCTTGTTCCAGCACCGCCGCGTCTCCCGCAACACAAACACCCAACAACGGCAGATAAAGCGATGTATGCCCCGCTGTATGACCGGGCGTAGCGATAATCTCACAGCCGCCGCAAAAATTCAGCACGTCGCCATCCTGCACGGTTTGATCTACCTTGACAGGTTCTATTTGCCTCAACATGCGGATGAATGCCTCGCCAAATCCCTTCTGCTCATCCGGCAAGCCGGATTGCATCGCCTCGGCCTGCACAAGTCGAAGCGCGGGCAATTCTCCTGCGATATAGGGTGCTTCCGCTTTACTGGAGATAACGCGGATATTCGGATACGTTTGCTTGAGTGCGGCAAGGCAGCCCATATGATCGTGATCGTGGTGGGTAATGAACACATGGGTCAGATCGGCACAGGAAAGATCCTGCTCCGCCATCGCGGCTTCCAAAATGGGCAAGAAACCCAAATAACCGCAGTCAACCAGAACGAGATTGTTCTCATCCCGCAGAACGACAGGATAGACCGCATCTGAGACACCGCCAAAGGCGAAGGGAAGTTTAAGTACCAAATAGTCAAACATCATAATAAATCCATTGAAAAATACGGTTACTGCATGGATGCGGAGGCCTGTTTTCGCGCGGCGATAAACGCAGCGACGCTCGCATCAACATCCGCCTTCGTGGTTCGCCAGGAGCAGACGCTGATTCGAATCACCGGCTCACCTTTCCAGACCGCGCCGCCGCACCAGCAGACACCGCCGGATTGGATATTCGCGAGTGTTTGCTTGGTCTCCTCCGGCGAATCGCAACCAACGAGCACCTGATTGAACACCACATCATTTAGCACCCGAAAGCCTGCTGAAACAAGCTGATGCGCAAAATAGGCGGCATTGTCGCATAGGGTATCGATCAGGTCGGCTACACCCGCGCTCCCAAGCGACTTGAGCGCTGCCCAGAGCTCGATGCCACGCGCGCGGCGAGACATCTCCGGTGTGTAGAGCATATTATCGCGGCGGTCGCTATAGATCAGATAAGAGCCGCTTGCTTGCATTGTTTGGACCAATGCGGCGCGGTCACGGCAAAAGACAATGCCGCTGTCGTAAGGCGCATTGAGCGTTTTATGCGCGTCGGTAGACCACGAATCCGCCAGCGACATGCCTGCTGTGAGTGGTTTTGTCTTGGTGGAGGCGGCGGCCCAGAGGCCAAATGCGCCGTCCACATGTACCCAAGCGCCAACGGCACGCGCACGGGCGCAGAGTATATCCATCGGGTCAAATGCGCCGCTATTGACGTTGCCCGCCTGCAATATGAGCAGCGTATTGCTATCGAGTTCAGGCAAGCGGTCTGGATCGATGCGTCCCTGAGCGTCCACAGCGGCAAACATCAGCATCGATTTGCCCATGCCGAGAAGGGAGAGCGCCTTGATGACGGAGGAATGCGCTTGCTCTCCTAGTACCACGCGTACGGGCGGCGCGCCCCATAAGCCCTGCTCACGAACATCCCATCCCTGCCGCTGTAACAGTGTGTCACGCGCGGCGGCGAGGGCACAGAGGATGGCGGTGGAAGAGCCGCTGACAAATCCGGCGGCAGTACCTTCCGGCAGACCGAGCAGATCGGCCAGCCAACGTTCGCAAACCTCCTCCAGCTTGGACGCGAGCGGGGACATCACATAAAGCGCGGCGTTTTGATCCCAAGCGTCTGCCATCCAGCGGGCGGCAAGCGAAACGGGAAGCACACCGCCGTTGACAAAACCGAAATAGCGCCCGCCGCCCTGCGCACTGATGGCCTGCGAGCCAAACAACTCCAGCTGGGCTAAAATGCCTGCCGGGTCCTGCGGGGAATCGGGCAAGGCTTGCTCAAACACGGAAAGAGCAGATAGGGACTCACCCAAGGGTACCGCGTCCATTTGCGTAACACGGTCAAAATAACCGTAGGAATATTGTTTTGCCTGCTCGAAGAGCTGCTTTTCCTGCAACTGGGCATTCATCTGTATTTGCAGCGTGGTTTCGTTTTGCATGTAAACCCCTTTTGTCGAGTTAAAATATTGAATTATTGTTAGCCAAAGAAGCGCGCAATGACCTTACCGAGCGCATAGGCGAACGAGGAACCAAGTGATTTTGCCATTGCGGGATCGTAATAGACCCGCCCGTGATCCAACCAGCCGGATTGTTTCCAGTATGCATGGTCAAACGATTCAGGCTCCGTCTTATGTGTGCGCCAGTAGCTTTGCTGAACGCTGAACGCGATGCGCGAATAAAAAGAGGGACGAAACGGTCGTTGCAGTGTCCGCATAAATTCATTTGCCGTGCTGTTGATTGTCCTGCCATACCTTACGCGGGTTTCATCCAACGTGGAGATGGCGCCGAGGCGAAATTTGAGACCACGCAAAACACGAATACCCCAGGTGCCGAGTGCCGTGCGCATGGTATGGAGCGCGTGATTGGATGATCCAATGCCGCTGGTTGTCAAGACGAGCGCATGCTTGCCAAAGAACGCTGGGCGATGGCAGACAAACGCCAAGCGGTCGATCAATGTCTTCATAGCACCGTTGACATCCTCGACATAGACGGGGCTAGCAAACACATATCCATCCGCATCAAGCATCTGATCCCTTAACGCAAGCAGACCGTCCTTACGCGGACAATTTTCCTCGCCCCGGTCAAAACAGGCGCGGCAGCCAAGGCAGGGCAAAAGACTAAGCTGTGCAAGGTTCACGCGAAGCAGCTCCAGCTCAACTCCATTCTTTTTTGCACTCGTAGCGAGTGATTCTTCAAAGAGCGTCAGGACACGGGCGGTATTTCCGCCCGTGCGCCCGCTGCTGTTGATCAAGACAAGCTTCATGTTCTTTGAAAACCTCTGACTTGGTTTAGTACCCCAGACGCGCCCGCTCCAGCGCGGCGATATCCAGCTTTTTCATAGCGAGGAAGGCCTCCGTCATGCGCGCCTTTTCTTCAGGCGTTGCAGCGGCGAGCTGGTTCCCCATGTTTTCCGGGACAATCTGCCAGGAGAGGCCATATTTGTCCTTCAGCCAGCCGCATTGTTCCGCTTCCGGTACAAAGGAAAGCCTCTCCCAATAGTAATCGATCTCCGGTTGATCCTTGCACAGCACCATAAACGAGAACGCTTCGTTGAAGGCGTCGCCTTCACCATAACCGTGATCCATCGCAATAAACTGGTGACCCAGCAAAGTCAATTCCGCATAGTTGATCTTGGCCCGCTTGTCCTCCGCTTCACCCTCGGCATAGTGATTGACATAGCCGGGTACGGAGCCGGGGAAGACCGATTCATAGAACGCAAACGCTTCGCCCGCCTTGCCGCAAACCTCGTTTGCAAAGAGCAGATTCGGGCGGATTTTTTGCGTGATCTCGTCGGTCTCAAAATAGGTGAGCTGCCAGTTGAGCCCAAACCGATCCGCCAACCAGACATACCGCTTGCTGAAGGGGTATTCTCCGAGCGGCATCAGTTCGGTTGCCCCTTCGGATAGTCCTGCATAGAGCCGGTCTACCTCCTCTGCGCTGCGGCAGGTAACCATTAGGGAAACCGAGGCATTCAGCACAAAATATGGTCCTGCGCTGATAGCGGTAAAACGCACACCCGATAGCTCAAAATCGACGGTATCCACATCACCCGAGGGGGTGTCGTGCAGGGTGGTAATCTGAAGAATCTTCGAGTGCTCAAACAACGAAACATAGAGGGTTGCGGCTTCCACCGCGCCGGTGTCGTACCAGAGATGCGGGATGATCTGCTGCATGAAGAAGTCCTCCTTGGTTGTTTTTTTGATGATGAATTTCATTTTTGATAGATATTGCGCAGTCGTCCGGTTTGTCTCGCAAATTACCATAGTAACATCAGTTCAAACCCTATATGGAAGGCTGTTCACTGTCTGTTTCAAGCAAAAGCGACAGAAACGTTGTATTCGGGATGGGACTATTATAGTAAGGCTCGATTTCGACAAAATCCAGAGAGCGATAGAGCGACTTTGCGTGCTCCATTGTTGAGAGGGTGTCCAGCACAAGCGAATGATATCCTATGGCGGTTGCATCTGCGATGATCTGCTTCACGAGCAAGCGCCCCAGATGCAGACCGCGATACTCTGGTCGAATGAACAGGCGCTTCATCTCCGCACGAGAACCATCCAAACGACGCATTGCGACGCAACCCGCGGGTACTCCATCGACAAAGACCAGATAGAGCCTGCCATCCGGCTTGGCGTATTTTCCGGGTAGGCCGGATAGCTCTGCTGAAAAATTTTGATAGTTCAGGTCAACGCCAAGCGAGCTTGCGTATTCCTGAAACAAAGCCGACAGATTCTTTAGATTCTCATAGGCTTCGACGATCTCAATTTGCATGTGATACCTCATAGATGCAAAGGGCAATGATCACGTTTTATCGATCCAGTTTTCCGAGTTCCTC
>JAEWYV010000108.1 GCA_023458615.1 Bacillota bacterium | reverse complement strand
GTCACCATCGCAGAAAAAGAAGAAAAGGTGCGCGCATTTTGCAAAACTCTCGTCATAACAATCAGAAAAATCGAGAACACATAACGGGCAATTGCGATTGTCAGGCGGGCGGTTTGCCCTTGGATATGAATCAGATCACAAACCAAAAACAGAAACGTCACCACGCTCGCAACCGCGATATAAACGTGGATCGTCCGCTGCGCACTGTTCAAAACAGACCGAAAGTAGTCCTCTTTTGCTTGCTTACGCGGATCATCTGCAATTGAAATTTGCTTGATTGACACTGTTTTCTCCTTGTTTGGAGCACACGGGCCTGCGACGGAAAGACAACCATTAATCCCAAACAATCATAGACCGTCCTATATCCTATTTATTCTACACAAATTAAGTAAAAATTCAATATGTTACCTCCAAATAGAGCCCAACCGATCGATTTGCTTTGGTCGGACGAGCGCGAGAAAGTGCACGCCACGGCGGGTAACCACGATGGGAATCCATTTCCCGAATATACCTCTGTTTTCTAGAGTGGCCTTCTTTCATATTTATATATATGATATGCTCTACCATTTGTGGTACTTCTTGTGATGACTTCATTTTCTATCGATTGTATTCATGCAGACATAGACGCTTGGTTTAGGTAATTTAGTATTGTACTTCAAGCTACACACAGAATAATGCGCGTGTCACACAAATGCAGTTACCCCGCATGGTATGCCATTTCTATGCTATTTTGAGCATATTGCCAATTTATGAACAGATTCTATTCTGAAAAACAGCGTTACTTTCTCTCGATTTCCTGTTGTATTGGGTTCCTTTTGTCTGCCCTCGCCATGGAAAATGCAAGGATTGCGACACCGATTCCGAGCAGGATATCCCCTGCGCTGGCAAAGCCAATGGGTAATCCCGCAGGGCCAACACGAATCATATCGCCTAAAAACGCAAGTTTGGTTGAAGCATCCATCAGACTATAGGCATAGATTTCCCCGGCTGCCAACTGCGTGAGTCGATCTGCCGCGTTGCCAAGAAGCGAGGCGGCAACCGGCATGCAACCGCCATTGACAACGATCACCAGCATATTAAACAACGTTCCAAAAAACACAAAGAGCGGCCAAACCGGCCGCTTATGATTCCAGAGCAGAAACACAAACAGAAGCGCGTATTGCATCAGGCAGACCAACACCGCGCCGGTCTGCGGCTGAAGCAGTTGCGCCGCACTCCCCTTGACCGCCAGCGCGAAAACGGGCAGGAGTAATCCCTTGACCGGATAATGTGCAGCACCGCGCAGCGTCCCGCCGGAGGCGAGACCAACCAACAATCCGATTGCCGCGAAAAGGAGCAGTATCATAACGTATAGAGCAGCAGTTTGTCCGCATCCTCCGGCCTGAGCATCGGCTCAATTGCAAGAAACGCACGAACCACTTTGGGGTCTAGCTGTGTGCCGGATACCTCATTTAGAATCTCCCGCGCGCGCGCTTTCGTCAGCCCCGCGCGATAGGGTCGATCTGTAATGATTGCATCGTAGGTATCTGCAACGGCAAGGATCGCCGCCGCCAATGGCAGTTCACCTGCCTCCGGCCCTTCCGCCGGATATCCTGTGCCGTCATAGCGCCTGTGATGATAGAGTACCGCGTCATTGATGACGGGAGAGAGGTGAATACTCTCAATAATGCGGCGTCCAACAACAGGGTGCTGCTTGATGATGTCATATTCCTCTTCCGTGAGCGGGCCGGGCTTGCGCAATACCGCGTCCTCTACGCCGATCTTTCCCGTATCGTGCAGAAGCGCTGCCATCATCACCTGATCTGAAAACGACGGCGCGCACCCCATAGCTTTGCAAATTTCATTGCTAAGATATGCAACCCGTTGGGAGTGCCCGTGCGTGTAGGGGTCCTTTGCCTCAATTGCTTCAACCAGCGAAGCAATTGTGCGTAGCAGGATGGTGTGGCTATCCAGATATACCTTAAAGGAATAGCGCGCCAACATCAGTGGTCCCATGAAAAGCACGAGCCATAGATAGGCGTTCGGCTGCGTGAGGATATACGCAATGACCAAACCGAGCGGGATGGTTGCAAGGATGTTGGGCAGAATACCGCCGATATTATCGCGCAGCAAGGAGAAGAATTGCCCCTGATCGCCAAGTTTAAAGTAGAGGATAAAAAAGACCAGATTGCCAAAGATGGCAAGAAATGAAAACGCGACCGCACCAAAAACAACGCCCCAACTGAACACACCGCCGCTGAATGAACCGGTGATCAGCGTAAACACTGCGCCGCCGATTCGAACCGCGATCAATACATTCGCAACGTTAAAGAGTTCTTTGAGCGGTGCGCGAATCCAAGGAGAGTAATATTTGTGTGTCTGTGAATCCTGCAGCAAAGCAAATAGGGTCGAAATGGTAAAGAGTACCACCGCCAGCGGAATTCCCCTGGTGACCACGCAGGCCAGCACGGGAACAAAGCTGATCTCCATCGTCTTATCCGCAGTAATATAGATTGGCATTGTGTGGCAGACAATCATGACCACAAGCACAACAATGCTGTAGAGCAGATTGCTCATCGCGGTTTTCGGATCTGCAAAAAGCGGAAGCGACTGATAAAAGCTGACAGCAAAGACCGCGATGCCAATCGCGCCAACAATCATCATGTACAGCTTCTGCTTCTTCATTCCTAGCAACCTCTTAGCAACCCAATCTCGGGATAAAAGATTAACAGGTCCGGCCGAGAACTCATTTTTTATCCGCTTGATCGTCTCTTGTCTTATCTGACAAAGAAAAACGCGCCGCTGGAAAGAACCAGAGCAGCCAGGGATGCGAGCGCCATGAGAACCTTCTTCATTTGGATATAGCCTCCTTCTTCAAGGCTCTGTTCTCCGCTAGTCGAACAGGCTATATCCGCTACGCTATTGCCGGACCTGTTAATTTATCAAAATGCACAAAGAATTCTTCTCCGGGGCAGCGAACACTTTACATGTCCGCCGTGTAGATCTCCAACTTGCGATTGATTGCATCCAGCACACTCTGGGCAACCGCGGCGTCATGATCCGGATCGGCATAGACGCAACCGATGAGCGGCACATTCTCCGGCAGGCAATATACCTGGGAGACGACAATGGCGCGCCCGTTGGAATGAATCAGCTCGACACTCGCCAGCTCAAAAAACGATCTCCCGCCGGTGCAGGCCTTCACGGCCTCTAGTGTGGCCTGCGCAATGCAACGCATACGGGAAAAGGGAATCGCGCTGCCGCCCGCCGTACCGGTAAACTGCTCATCCTCCCGCGCCAGCGAAACGGAAGCCTCCATATCCTTCCCCGAAGAACGGACATTGATTCCGGAGTAGACGAGCCGATAGCACAGGCCGGATATGATGCTGGACGAAACCTGCGCAACGCTGATTATATGATAATCGATATCAATCCCATAGCGAGCGGAGATGGCAGACTGCACATCACGCACAATCGACTTCACGTTTCTGCGATTATTTGCCAAAACATGAATCTCAACCGGCTCCTGAAGTTCGGAGAAAACAACATGTGCGGCATAAACACCGCTCAACTTGGAAATCAGAGACTGCCAATCGCCCGCCGTGCCGTGTGATCCTTCCATCCTATACTCCTGTCATGCTTTCTGTTGTCTGTTCGCGTGCACGAATGCAAGTTTATGCTATCCTGATCCATTATATCCCCTGTCATATGCAAGCGCAAGGAAAACAGCACGAAAACAATTCTTATGTAACAAAAACTTCAAAACACGCTGAAATTGTTAGAAATATTGGCTTCTATCAGAATATTGCGCATAATTCTTCCGTTTCGTACGGATCTATGCCTGCTTTGCGAAAGCATTCGCGCTTGTATGTCACGTAGGGATCAGCTTCTAAACTGTATATTACTCCGCCGTTATTCGCCATCCCTAAAATAGTAACGACCACGATTTTCTGTGCCCTTGCCATATTGAATCGCCCGTTGCGGACAGCGATTGATGCAACCCAAGCACTGCGTACAGTGTTTTTTTACCCAGACAGGCCGGTCGGATTCCATTTGAATTGCGCCAATTGGGCAGATGCGCGCACAAAGCCCGCACCCGTTGCACGCATCCGTTCCATAGAAGGGACTCGTTCTTTTGGCAAAGAAATTGAACATCGGGCGAACGATTGCCGTTTTCACCTTCGCGCCCGAGCCTTCCTGAACATCATACTCACTTTTGTGTGCAAGGATTGCCTCCACAATCTGCGGTATTTTCTTTCGCGCGGTTTCTACCTTGCTTTTTGCCAGCTCCTGTTGATCCACCTCAAACCCGACGACATAGTTATTCGGCATGGCAAGCGACCAGGCCGCTTTCCAGCGAAACTTCTCCTTCAGACGCTGCAAGGATTTGCCTGCCTCATCACCGCAGGTGCAAACTACGTAGGCGTATGCGGAGGGATCGATTTGAATCGATTTACAAAACCGTTCCACAAGGGTTGGCGCACCCCAGGCATAGACGGGAAACACCAGCCCGATGCGCTCTCCCGCGCCAATGTGGGCTGCATACGGGCCATCGGCAATCAGCGCAGGGATGCTCAATGCCGTATCATCTGTCTTCTGTGCAATTTGTTCTGCAACCCATTTTGAATTTCCCGTACCGGAAAAATAGTAGATCATACCCTTAGCTGCTCCTTTATCCTATGGATTCGATGGAATACCCGATTCA
>JAEWYV010000107.1 GCA_023458615.1 Bacillota bacterium | reverse complement strand
CCTATGCGGCATAAAGATGATGCCGGACTGGACAGACTAGAAAGATGTTGGTGGTCTGTCATAATAAGAAAAGGAGAAGCATATGAAACGAACGATGATTCAACAGGCGGTCGCAGGACAGTCTGTTAAAATACAAGGATTTCTGGAACACATCCGCAACACGCGCAATATGGCGTTTCTTGTTCTGCGGGATCGCAGCGGAACGATACAAGTAACGATTGAAAAGTCTCTACGTAGCGAATGGGCGGAGCTATTGGAACAACTCACGCCGGAATCCGTGCTGTCTATTGAAGGCACAATACAGGACAACTTGCAGGTGAAGCTCGGCGGGCGCGAGCTGATTCCAACTAATATTCAAATAGAGTCCCTCGCCGCTCCGCTGCCGCTGTCAAAGGACGCCAACATTGACACAAGGCTTGACTATCGTTGGCTCGATCTGCGCGGGGAGAAAGAGCGCCTTCTATTCGAGATCCAGACCTGCCTTGTTCAGGCGATGCGGGACTTTCTGCTGGAGCGCGATTTTCTAGAGATTCATACACCAAAGCTGATTGCTGCCGCCAGTGAGAGCGGCGCGGATGTGTTTGAGGTGGGCTATTTTGATAGAAAGGCGTATCTGGCGCAGAGCCCGCAATTCTACAAACAGATGGCAATGGCAGCGGGCTTTGAGCGTATCTTTGAAACAGGACCGGTCTTCCGCGCGGAGAAATCCTATACCAGCCGGCATACGACGGAATTCACAGGGCTCGATTTGGAGTTTTCCTATATAGAGTCGTTTCATGATGTGATGCAGTTGGAGGCGGAACTATTGACCTTTGCGCTCTCACGCGTTGAGTCACGGTTTGGCGATGCGATAGAGCGGCTCTATGGAATCAAGGTTGTCGTTCCGAAGCTGCCCTTCCCTGTCATCGCCCTTTCGGAATTGTATCGTGAGTTAGAGATGCGCTATGGCTATCATCTGCCGGAAGGTGAGCGCGGGGACACCACCACAGAGGCGGAACAACTCAGCTACCGATTCTCTATGGAAGAGTATGGGCATGAGTTTCTATTCATTACCGACTTTGCCGCTCAGAAGCGGGCATTTTATCATATGCTGATAGATGGCATTCCGCAGGGATACGATCTCATCTGGCGCGGGGTGGAGATTACGACCGGCGCACAGAGGGAACATCGATACGATGTGCTCTGCCAGCAGGCAAACGCGCGCGGGCTCGGTGAGGACGTGAAGTTCTATACCGAGTTCTTTCGCTATGGCTGCCCGCCGCATGGCGGGTTCGGCCTTGGCGTAGATCGTCTGACGATGCTGTTGCTTGGCGTTGGAATCAAAGAGGCAATGTTCCTTTTCCGAGGTCCAAATCGATTGACTCCGTGATTTCTTTTTCTCTAGAGAAAAAGAAACAAAAAGAGCTTCTCGATTTTACACGAGAAGCTCTTAGCATATAAAGTTCTTTTGTTTCTTTTCTTTTAAGAGAAGAAACGTTACTTCACAATCACGGTGCCAGCCTTGCCGGTCAGCGCTCCAACGGCGTTGTCCAGCGAGGTGATGATTGCGCGGCGGCCTGGTTTGCTATTGGCAAACTTGACTGCGGCCTGAATCTTCGGCAGCATGGAGCCGGGTGCAAAATGTCCCTCGGCAATATACTGCTCCGCTTCCGCAACCGTGATGGTCGAGAGGCGCTTTTCGTTCGGCTTGCCATAGTTCAGGCATACCTGCTCAACAGCGGTGAGAACAAGCAGCGCGTCCGCATCCAGATCCTCTGCAAGGCGCTCGCTGGCAAGGTCTTTGTCGATGACCGCTGCGGTCCCGACGAGATCGCCGTTGTCTTCACGGATGACGGGAATGCCACCGCCGCCAACGGTGATGACCACGAAGCCGCCATCGATGAGGCACTTGACCTCCGGCAGTTCTACGATTTCAACGGGCATCGGGGAAGCGACGACGCGGCGCCAGCCGCGGCCTGCATCTTCCTTCACGGAATACCCCTTTTCCGCCTGCAGCTTCTTTGCCTCCTCTTCGCTATAGAAGGGGCCGATGGGCTTGCTGGGCGAGAGGAATGCCTTATCATTTTTGTCTACCACAACCTGGGTAACCACGGTTGCCGCGCCGGTGTGATTGCCGCGCGCGCGCAGCGCCTTGGTAAGCCCCTGCTGCATGTGGTAGCCAATCATGCCCTGACTCATTGCGCCGCAAACGTCAAACGGCATGGCGGGGGTAACGCTGACCGAGTGCTCATTCTGCAGAACAATGCGGCCGACCTGCGGGCCGTTGCCATGCGCAAGGATAACCTGATAACCTTTTTCAATGATGTCCGCGATATAGACGGAGGTTTTTTCAACAACCTCAAGCTGCGCTTCGGCAGTTGCCGGGCCGTTGCCTTCCTGCAGCGCGTTTCCGCCCAGAGCGATGACCAATTTTTCCATGGGATCCTCCGAAACTCAAAAAAATGTTGATTTACTAAAATTACTTTAGCATGTGCGTATGCACTTGTCAATTCAAACCTTATAATACAAGCGATAATCTGAAAAATAATTTGGAAATGAATGATAATAGCAAATTTATTGCAGTTTATGGATCCGTTTTTCTGCATAAAATCACAGAATCGCTTGTTTTATGGTGATTTTAATGGTTGTGCCGTAGGATATTTGCAAAAAATCAAAAACTTTCCTGCAATAGTTAGTGATACTAATAGCAAACAGCTAAGGAGCGTTTCTTCGGCGCTTCCAGAAACCATCAACGCTGCCGTTGTATAAAAATCTTCCTGTCGCATAAAGGCGATCGCAGGACTGGTTTTAGATTCCAAATCACGCGAATTTGCACTGCTTGACTTATCGATGTGATTCCGATAGACTAATTATGGTATGCAAAAGGAATGGTACGAGATCAAAGGCGGTCAGCGGCTCGAAGGAACTGTGACCATCAGCGGCGCAAAAAACGCTGCCGTCGCCATCATACCCGCCGCGGTTCTTGCAGGTGAAACCTGCGTTTTAGAGAACCTGCCGCACATTCAGGACGTCCAGAGCCTCAAGGAAATCTTGGAGGAGCTGGGCGTTAGCGTCGATTATACCGACGGGGACTGCATGCGCATCGACTCCCGCACGCTTACCAACACCAAAGCACTCAGCGAAGCGGTCAGCAGCATGCGCGCGTCCTATTATCTGCTCGGCGCTCTTCTCGGACGGTTTCATGAGGTGGAGCTTGCACTGCCCGGTGGCTGCGTCATCGGTGCTCGTCCCATTGATCAGCATCTCAAGGGTATGCGCGCACTCGGCGCGGAGGTTGAGCTCGACTGTGAGCACAACATCGTTCGTGCGCGGGCGGATCGGCTCATCGGTGCGGAGATCTTTTTTGACGTAGTCAGCGTAGGTGCGACCATTAATGTCATGCTCGCCGCCAGTATGGCGGAGGGGCAAACGGTTCTGAGCAATGTAGCAAAAGAGCCGCATGTGGTTGATGTTGCGAACTTTTTAAATATGATGGGTGCTTCTGTTAAGGGCGCCGGCACGGATGTTATCCGCATCATGGGACGTCCGCGCTTGCATGGCTGTGGCTATGCCATCATCCCCGATCAGATTGAGACGGGTACGTTTATGATTGCGGCTGCGGCAACGCAGGGAGATGTCATTATCAAAAACGTGATTCCGACGCACATGGAGGCAGTCTCGGCAAAACTCATGGAGAGTGGCGCACGCGTGATTGAAGGTGACGACGGAAGGGACTTTTACCTACGCGTCATCATGAACGACCGTCCCCGCCCCATCAACGTAAAGACCCTGCCCTACCCCGGCTTCCCGACCGACTTGCAGCAACCGATGATGGCGTATCTCTGCTCCTCGGCGGGCATCTCCACCATCAACGAAACCATATTTGAGAATCGCTTTAACCACGTCAAGGAACTGCGCAGGATGGGCGCCTCGATCAGCCTTAAGGACAGCAACACCGCAAAGGTAAAGGGAATTACAGCTCTGCGCGGGGCGGATATATACGCAACCGATCTGCGTGCGGGCGCTTCGCTCATTGTCGCCGGGCTGGCGGCGAGCGGAACGACCAATGTACATAACATTCACTTCATCGATCGCGGATACGAATACCTCGAAAAGAAGTTTGCCGCACTGGGCGCAATCATCGCGCGAAAAGAAAAGTAGACCCTATCGCTGCAACAAAACGGAATCATTTGTTTTTTCGCCTCCTTTTCGGAGGCATTTTTATTTGTCTATGAGGCCTAATTGCACAGAAGCATCATTTGAGTTTAGGTCGCTTACTTGCAGGAAATTGACCTGAAACTATCACCCTATATGGTACAATAATTTGTATATTATTTTTTACAAAACGCATGATAAACGTGACTATTCATCGAAATACACATGCTTTTCGGACTTATACACATACCAAAACGTGAATTTTCCACGAAGTGTGGATAACACGGTGGACAATGTGGATAACATGCTGTGGATAACCCATACAGTTTTTGTGAATACGGACTATGCATTTGTGTCTTTCACACATGGTAAACCATTCAATTTAAGGAAATTTTTGCAGGATACCCTTCAAGGCACGGAAAGAAATCTGAAACATCGATGCGAAATCGATATCGCTTTTGAATCGTATCGGAGTGTGTGAAATCACTCTGCCATGCGGGGCTAGGGCTGGCATTTGCAGCCGTTTTTGGGTATACTGTTCATGGAAAACACGCTGTTTGCAGGTGGTTACACACGAAAAAACCGCCTTGCGCAACCAATGGAAAGGACTCTATCCATCATGCGTCTGTTCATCGCCATTCCCCTGCCGCCGGATATCATCCGCGCCGTCTCTTCCGCGCGCATTGCGCTGGAAGCGCACGGTGCAAGCGGCAGAATGGTTCCGCGGGAGAACTACCATATCACCCTGCACTTTTTAGGCGAAACCGACGCGCTTAAGGACATCACAGATGCAATGCACGAAGCGGTGCGGGATATCCGCCCGTTTGTGCTGCGATTAAAGGAGTATAACTCCTTTAAAGCCGATGGCTCTCACACCGGATTTGTAAACGTCACCTGCGATAGCGTGGAACTCGACCGACTATATGAGTCGCTGGAGTCAGCGCTATGGGAACGCGGTTTTTCGAGAAACCGCGGCAGACTCACGCCGCATATTACGCTCGGTCGAAAAATAGAAGGAGACGAAGGCTTTGTTTTGCCGCCGCAAAAAGCGGCGTTTACCGCCAACTCCGTCATCCTCTACGAAAGTCGGTCGGTCAAAGGACAAATGGTCTACACGCAGGTACATCGGGAGAGCCTGTTATGAGCGGCAAGCTGAATCTTATTTTAGGTCGTGCGGATACGGGAAAAACCGCCCGCGTTGTCGCCGCGCTCAAAGCGCATCAAAGCGCGGGCGAACGGGCGATACTGCTCGTACCGGAGCAATACACCTATGAGGCAGAGCGGTTGTTGGCCGATGCACTCGGGGGCCTTCTCGGTGTGCAGGTGTTTAGTTTCGATCGACTCTGCGAGCGCGTTCTTTCCCTTTCGGGAACGACGCGCCCTTTTTTATCCACCCAAGGCTACCGCATGGTTATTCGCCGTGCGATTAATCTGAAAAAGGACAATCTAACACTTTTTGCCAGGGCTGCGGAGGGCTCGGGCTTTGCCGAGGAGGCGCAGGGCATCTTTCAGGATTTCAAACGCGCGGGACTTTCGCCGGATGCGCTGGACGCGCTGATCGTCCGCCTGCCGGAGGATGCCCCGTTGACCGAGAAACTTAGCGATCTTTCGATTCTCTATCGTGAGACGGAAAACTATCTTTCTGAGCGGTATTTGAGTCTGGACGACGCGGCTAGCGAGGCGCTTCGTTTCCTGCCGGAGTCGTTTGTGGCTGGCACGCCTGTCTATATCGACGGGCTGGATCGACCAAATCAGCAGGTGCTCATGCTCATCGGAGAAATGCTCCGGATCTGCCCCGCTGTTACCGCTACATTGCGCACGGATTGTTTGCAGCGTGCGGACGATGAGCTCTTTGAACCGGAGCGCGAGGTTCAGCTGCAACTGCGAACCGTGGCAGAGCGCGTGGGCGCGACGATCACGGAGGAGCGCCTTTGCGAACAGACGAATCAAGCCGATCCACTCATGCGGCATATCGAGCGAAACCTCTTTGCCTATCCGGCAGAGGTCTATCACTCAAACGCGGAGAAGTTGACGCTCTTTGGTGCGAGTTCGCGCCGCGCGGAGGCGGAGTCTCTCGCCGAATCCATCCTGTCCTTTGCGCGGGATAAGGGTATTCGCTATCGTGAGATGGCGGTGATCGTTTCCGATCTGGATGCATATGCCGGCCTGATCCGGCGTTCCTGTGAGCGACGCGGCATCCCGATCTTTCTGGATCGCAAGCGCCCGCTGACAGGGCATGCTGCGGTGGACGCGGTTCTTTCCGCTGTTCGCTATGTTTCAAACTCTTACCCCGCCGCCGAACTGCTGGGTTTTCTAAAGAGCGGCTATTGCGCTTGCGCCGAGGAGGAGATTGAGGAGCTCGACCTTTACCTGAAGCGCACCGGTATACGCGGCGGCGCGCTGAACAAACCCTTTACCCGTGCGAATCCATCCCAAGGGGCGGAACAGGCGCGCGCTACTGGCGCGGCGTTACTCGAACCGCTGGCAAAGGGGCTTGCCCGCGCAAGTGTGCGGGAACAGGTGCGCGCGTTGTATGCGTTTATAGAACAGCTGCACCTGCAGGAAACATTAGAACAGCAGGCCGAGGTGCTCCGGCTCGAAGGCCGCCTGCCGGAGATGCAGGAGCATGCGCAGGTTTGGAATCTACTCATCACACTTTTTGACCAACTCGATGAAATACTGGGTGACCTCAAGGTTGGGCGCGCCGGATTCCTGCGCTTGCTCGAAGAAGGCTTGAGCGGCGGGAGCATCGGCGTTGTGCCTGGTACGGCGGATCAGGGTGTGGTTGGCGACGCGGTGCGCACGAGAAACCGCCGTGTGCGCGCTCTCTTCGTCGTAGGAGCAAACGACGGGCTCTTTCCCCGTCCACAGCAAAACGACGGGCTTCTGGACGATGCGGAGATTCGCGAACTGCAAAATCAAGGCGCGACCATGAAAAAAACCGCCGTAGAGATCACCGCGGTGGATCGACTGGATCTCTATACCGCACTGAGCAAGGCAGATGAATATCTCTATGTGAGTTATGCTTATAGCGACGGTGGCGGCGAACTTTCGCCAAGTCCGTTGGTGGAACGTCTGAAAACCCTCTGCCCCACCTGCTCCGTTAAGAGCGATATTGAATCTACCGACGCCTTGCCGGACTGTGTGCCGGAGGCGCTGACGCTCACCGCTGGAGATCTTCGCCGGTTTCACGAGGAGGGTGTCTGCCCCGCCCGCCTGCCCGCGCTGATTGAGTGGCTGACGAACCGCGACAGCACGCGGCAGCTCACCCAGCGGATGATTACGGAGAGCGCAGCGGTCTATCTGCCGCTGACCATCTCGCAGGAGACGGCGGCACTGCTTTACGGCAAGTCGATTCCCATGAGCGCAAGTCGCCTGGAAAGTTTCAACAACTGTCCGTTTCAACATTTTGTGCGATACGGCCTCCGCGCTGAGGAAACACGGGAGTTCACCGAGCGCGCGGCGGATCTTGGCGAATTCTATCATGCCGTGCTGGAGGCGTTTGTCAATGAGGTCAATGAGCGCGGGATGGTTTGGAAGAACCTTTCGGATGCGGAGGCACTCGTCATTTTGGCCGAGGTACTTGCAGACGTAGTTCCCATGCATAACGACGGAATCCTAAACGAAAACGAGCGCATGAAGGCGACGCTGTTCCTGCTCATCGAAACCCTGCGGCAGAGCGTACTCGCCATCGTAGGGCAAATTCGCGCGGGGAGCTTTACGCCGACTCAAACCGAGCTTCGATTTGGATTTGGCGAGCCGTATCCGCCCATTCGCCTGCTGCTGCCGGATGGCAGAGAGGCACTCGTCGGCGGAAAGATCGACCGTATGGATCGCGCGATCTCCGGCGGACGGGAGATGGTTCGCATTGTGGACTATAAGACCGGCGGGCGGGACTTTGACTTTGCGGGTGTGCTGCAAGGGTTGACGCTGCAATTGCCACTCTACCTTATGGCGGCTACAAATCAAGCAGAGACGCGTGCGGGACTCTACTATATGCCGATCTCTCAGCCGGTTGTCTCCGACTCAGCGGAGGATATTGAGGGCGCGGTTATTGATGCGTTCCGGTTAAAAGGGCTGACACTCAGCGACCCCGCTGTAATTCGTGCGAGTGATAACCTGATCGAAGGAAAGTCCACCGTGCTTTACGACGTAAAAGCCACCGGCGAGGAGGAATATTCCGGCAGCGTCTGTTCACAGGCGGAATTGAACGATCTGATTCAGATCGCGAAGAAAAAATCAGAGCAAACGCTGGAAAAGATGCTCGCAGGAGACATGAACGCCTCCCCCGCTGCGCGGAAGAAACGGCACGAGGCTTGCGAATACTGCGATTATAAGAGCGTCTGCCGCTTTGACCCGAAGAAACCCGGCTGCCGCATTCGCATGCTCAAAACCATCAAACAGGACGAGTTTTTCACGCTGATTGGCGGAGGTACCATCGATGCGCTGGACGAATGAACAGCTACTCGCGATTCAAAGCGAGGGGAATCTCATCGTTTCCGCCGCGGCTGGCGCGGGG
>JAEWYV010000106.1 GCA_023458615.1 Bacillota bacterium | reverse complement strand
CGCCCGCGACCCATTCATCCGCGGAGAAGCGAACAAGAATCGGGAAATCCTTGCCGCACTTCTTCTGAATCTGGTCGATAATGGCGAGCGGAAAACGCATGCGGTTTTCAAAACTGCCGCCAAAGCGGTCGATGCGGCGGTTGAGCAGCGGGCTCATAAACTGCGAGATGAGATAGCCGTGGGCTGCGTGCAGCTCGACCCCGTCGAACCCCGCCTGTTTAACGCGCCAGGCGGCGTCCGAGAACTTATCCACCATGTCGAGCACTTCCTCGGTTGCCATGGCGCGGACGGGCTTGCCCTTTTCCTCTGCGTTGGCATAGACAATTTCGTGGCCTGCCGACCAGGGGAGCTTGAGCACCATGTCGTTGGTGCTCATGGTGTTGTAGCGCGGGATGGCGCACTGGCGACCCGGATGCTGCAACTGCACCACGCACTTTGCGCCGTAGCGATGCATGGAAGCGGCGAGGCGTGTCAGCCCCGGAATATAGTTATCGGCATCCGCCACAAGGCAGGTTACGGTCGGGCGGCCGGTTGCGCTGTCCGGCGTGGTTGCGCCGACGATGACGAGACCCGTGCCACCCTTGGCGATTTCGCTGTGGTGATAGATATCCCGTTCGCTGACGGAGCCGTCCGCGTTAGAGGAGCTGACGTCCGTCGGGACATGGCAAATGCGATTGGGCACGAGCATGTTGCCAATCTGAATGGGCTCAAAGAGATGCGGATACGCTTGCATAATCGTTGCCTCCAAAATCAAAGTATTCGGTTGTGGTGTTGTTTCAAGCTTTCATCAAAAAACATAGATGGGTGAAAAAACGGTTTGTACCGTACCATTCGATCATAACACCCTTTTCCATTTGTTTCAAACAATTCGTGCGGCTATTTTTCATTCTTTCCAAATATTCTGCATCGTGCAACAAAAAACACGGAATCGAAGCGATGAGATGATTGGGGGAAATGACACCAAATCGCGCGGCGACACGCAAAAAAGCCTGTGATATAATCCAAATATCGGGATATTTTGAGATTGCGAGCAAGGAGGGGTTTCGGATGAACACAATCGTGCTATTGGGCTATGGACATACCGTCTGCGACGAGCGCTGGGGCATGCGCGGCGAGGTTGCCGACTTTTGCCGCATGTATTACGTTCTGGACGGCACATGCCACTATAAAGACGCAAAGAATGACTTAACGCTCAAAAAGGGGCATCTCTACCTGCTCCCGCAATATACGGCATATGACCTTTCGCAGGATCTCTCCGATCCGTTTTTTGTGCTTTGGCAGCATATCGGCGCGGTGGGTTGCTCTGTGCGCGAACTCGTCGATGTTGAAATTCGCGAAAAGAGCGCACAATGGCACATTCTGAGCGCACTGGAACAGATTACGCGCGGCGAATTGATTGAACACGCGTCCAACGAACCGCTCGAACGTAAGCAACAGATCACCTCTCTGCTGGCGGCGCTGATCTCGCTGATCGACGGGGAAGGGCAGCCGCTGTTTTGCGGGCTGGATACACGGCTAAGCAAAACATGGCGCTATATTCAATCCACCGATATCGCCGAAGTCACAATAGGGGGAATGATCGCCGCCTCCAACCTGGAGCGATCCTATTTCTCGCGCCTGTTTCGCGCGCAGATTGGCATCCCGCCGCAGGAATGGTTGATTATGACGCGAATGACGCAGGCGGCGCGCCTATTGACGGAGGGGAAGACCGTTTCCGACACCGCGGCGCTTGTGGGATATTCCGACAGCAAAGCATTTTCCCGCGCGTTTACCCAGCACATGAAGCGCTCGCCTTCGGCCTATCATAAAAGTCACATTCTGCAACCATAAGATCACGCCGCGCCATCGCCCGATTGTGATGAGGGATGTATGCTCTAGCTGTGTACATCCCTTTTTGTTTGCGCAAAAAATCATGCGCAACTGGTTCAGAGAGCAAAAGTGCGAACGGTTGGTTTCTATAACGTAATAGGAGGCTATCTATGAGCAGGTATTTAAATCTTGCGGATCGATTTGGCGCGACGGTGCCCGGCAAACCGACCCTTGGGCGTGTTCCGGCGGAGCAGCTGGATATCCCGCGCGAGGATATCGCGATTCTGCGTGAGCTGGGCGCGAAAAAGCACGCTTATGCAAACGATCCGGTCATGGAGACGCGGCGGAAACTCTGGCGGGCGACCAATGACCTGAAGATGATCAAACCGCCGCTGTATATCAACGAAATCTGCTGGGAGGAAATGAATGGCGATGGTTCGCTCAACCTGCGCTGTACGCATCCCTTTGCTATCGAGCTGGAGGATTTTCTCCGCAAGGAGTTGTATTGCTATGAGCATGGGCTCGGGGACTGCATCATAGAGGATATGCTGGAGAGTCCGCTGGTTGTCTACGATAGCGGATTTCAGATTGACGAGGATGTGGTTGCCATCGGCACCGACCGCAATAGCGAGATCGTTTCGCGTCACTTTAAACCGTATATTCTGAAGATGGACGACGTGGAGAAGATCAAAACGCCTGAGGTCTATGTTGACCACGAGCGGACCAAGCAATACACCGACCTGATGCGCGAAATCTTCGACGGTATTTTGGAGGTGCGCATCGTCGGCGCGCGCGGGCTCTGGTTTACGCCGTGGGATTATCTCATCCGCGTGATGGGCATCGACGAAACGCTCTACAATCTCGTGGACGAACCGGAGTTTGTTGAGGCCGTGGTGAAGCGCTATGTGGACTGCGCCATGGTGCGCATGGAGCAATACCGCTCGCTTGGCATCTGGGCCTCAAACAACTATTCCTGCCGGGTGGGCAGCGGCGGATACGGCATCGTGAGTGATCTTGCAGCGCCGGAGCACGCGGAGACCAACTGCGACACGCGCCAGATGTGGGGCTGCGGCAACGCGCAGATTTTCAGCACCGTCAGCCCGGAGATGCACTGGCAGTTCTCACTGCAATATGAGATGGACTGGCTGAAGCAGTTTGGCATGACCTACTACGGCTGCTGTGAGCCGCTGTATTACAAGATGGACATCATGGATCGCATCCCAAACCTGCGAAAGATCAGCATGAGCCCGTGGAACAAATGGGCCGTTGCGGCGGAGCGCTGCCGCGGGAAATATGTTATGAGCTGCAAACCCAGCCCGGCGAAGTTCACGGTTGGTGAGTTTTCCGAGGCAGAGGCACGAAAGGAACTCGAAGCCATCATTCATGAGACGCAAGGTTGCAGCATTGAGATCATCATGAAGGATATCTCAACGGTGGATTATCACCCCGAACGGCTCTGGCGCTGGGCAAAGATTGCGCGCGAGACGATAGACGTAATCTTCGGCTGAGGCAGGCCGCAAACTGAAGACCGCGATACATACAACAATGCCGTGCTGCAAGCCTGATTGCAGCACGGCATTGTTTGGAAGGAGGATCAGAAACCACGCTCTGAAAAAGATCAGGTGTTCAACTTCGTCGCCTCGTCAAACAGGGCGAAGATGTTTTCGGGGGGCACATCGGACTGAATCGCCTCATGGCTGGGGCTGATGATGAGTCCGGTCGGGAAGAGTGACTTGAGATGACGCACCGCCTCGCGCACCTGCTCCGGCGTGCCGTTGGGCAGGAGGTCCTGCGTGTCCACGCCGCCGCAGAAGCTTACGCGATCGCCAAAGCGAGCCTTCAGCTCCGCCGCGCTCATGCCCTTGGCCTTTGCCTGAATGGGATGGACGATGTCCACGCCAATGCCGATTAAGTCCTCAATGATATCCGAGATGGCACCGCAGGAGTGATAGATGACCTTCAGCCCGTAGGAATGCGCCAGATCGACCAGCTGCTTTGCGCCGGGGAGAACGAATTTGCGTGCCATATCCGGCGAGATCATGAGCCCCTGCTGGCTGCCGAGGTCGTCACCAATCAGCACGGCGTTTAGCTTGCCCTTTGTTGCTTCGAAGAAGATTTTGCATGCTTTGAGGTAGAAGCCCATGATATGCGCGTCCACCGCCTGAACAATCTCCGGGTTGGCGGCCATGTTCATCAGCGCCGTCTCCATGCCGAAGCTTGCGCAGAAATCCTGAAAATGGCAGCACCAGAGCATGCCCAGCGCGACCTTATCCGGCGGGGCGAGGCTGATTCTGCGGGCGCACTCCGCGGTGTCGATGTATTTTTCCGGATCCGGCCAGTCAAAAAAGTCCAGATCGCTGAGCTCTTCCGCGTCCACAAAGCAGCCGTCCGTAGTGAGCGTTCTGTGATCCACGTCCACATCGCTGCCGTTGCGATACCAGTCAAACGCTGCATAGATGGCGGAGGCCGTCTCGCTGTGATACGGTACCTCGACGGCGTAGAAGTCGTCGCCAACGGCGAGCTTCAGCGCGTGCAGAGAGTCTACCTTATAGTAGTCAAATAAACCGGGCAGCGCGTCGGTGGTTGGCATACCGAGCCATGCGGCAGGACGATCGACCGGCTTGCGCTCGACGGTTGCGTAAAAACGTTCAATACTGTTCATGTAGTTTCCTCACGTTAAAAAGATAGAAGTGTAGCAGTGACGCAGAAGTCTGTTTTAGCATTGGAATCAAGTTTTATTGGTACAATTCCATCTTACAAAAAAAGATTCACTTGATATAGTGAATCTTTTGTTGAAACTGTTTGCTTTTTTTATCAGTTGCGGGGTTGTGTGGCGGCAGGATTTGCAGGCAGGGTTACGACCGCAAGGGTTCCGATCTGCTCGATGCAGTGATAGGAGATGCCGAACTCCTCGCCATAATGGAGCGCGATGCGCTCATTGATATTCTTTACGCCGATGCCGCCCATGTGTTTTTCAGAGGTAACGTTATCGCGCAGGATCGAGACCGCCTTTTCCTCCTTCATGCCTACGCCGTTGTCGCCCACAAACAGTGTCAGCTCGTTTCCGTCCCGAATGGCCTTAACGAGCAGCGCACAGGTTTTTCGCGCTGGCTTGATGCCGTGGTAGATTGCGTTCTCCACGAGCGGTTGCAGAATCAGCTTGGGTACCATGAGGTTCTCCGTGCCGCTTTCCATCTCAATTTGATAGGTAAATTTGGTGGAGTAGCGCAGTTTCTGGATGTTAAGATATTGGGTCACATGCTCAATCTCTTGACTCAACGGCACAAAGTCCTCGCCGCCGCCGAGCATCAGGCGAAACAGCTTTGCCAGGGAATCCGCCATGGAGGCGGCGATATCCGGCTGGTAATGCGCCATCCAGACGATGGAATCCAGCGTATTGTAGAGGAAGTGCGGGTTGATCTGCGCCTGCAGAGCATCCAGCTCCGCCTTACGCTTCTCCTTTTCCTTTTGCGTGTTGCTGGAAATCAACAGGCGGATGCGCTCCAGCATCGTGTTGAATCCCGTTCCGACCTCGCCGATCTCGTCCTTTGACATCTCCGGTGCGATGACGTTCATGTCCCCGCCGCGCGCGCGATCCATAACGCCTTTGAGCGCGCTGAGCGGGCGAAAGACCTTGTAGGAGAGCAGGAGCCCGACGATGAGCGCGATGACGACGGCAAAGAGGAAACCGATGAACATCTCCAGTGTACGCAGCGAGTTCGCCGCGCCGACGATTGCGTCATACGGCACCACACCGATGACATAGTATCCCGCCGAGTCGATGGAATCGCAGACCACGAAATGATCGTGATCGACAAATCCGTTTTCGCCGGCGAGTACGCGCTGCATGATGGTGTCGTCCGCGAGCTTGGTTATGCCCGCGTTCGCCTCCAGATAGTCGTTGTTGGGGTGATAGATATAGTTGCCGTTATTGTCGATGATGAAGACGTAGCCCGTGTTGCTCAGGCGGACGTCGTTGCAGATCTTGCTCAGGGTATCGAGCGTGAGGTTGATGCTCATCGCGCCCCGCGGCGGCGCATTGCCAAGCGAGAGCGACTTGATCAGTGAGATAACATATTGGGATCGCCCCATGTAGTTTTTAATCGTATGCGGGGGAAGAAAAATCGGGTTGCCGCTGTTTTCAATTGCGAGGCGATACCAGCCCATATCCTCCGCTGCGATGTTCTCGGTGGTGTATTCCAACTCCTGCGTGCCGACATAAGAGCCGTTTTCGCCGATGATGGTGATGGACATAATCTCCGAGCGCAGGCGGGAGAGATCCGTCAAAAAGGATCGGACGGATTTTGCGTCTTCATAATAGGTGGCGCGGCCCGCCTCTATGGTTTCGTCGTTGAGCAGCATGCGAAGCACGGAATGGTGCTCGTTGAGCACGTTGCCAAGTGCCTCCATATCGTCCAGATAATATTCCACATTGCGAATTACCTGCGTCAAGAGCGCCTCTGTGTCCCGCTCGGCACGCTGAATAAGGGCGTTGCTGGTTAGATAGCCCGTCAACAGCGCGAGCAGAAAACACGCCGCAAATACCAGCATCATAATAAAAATGGGCATTTGGACGCGTAACTGCTGGAAGAGTCGCTTGAACTTTGTCATGCGTGCTGCTCCTTGATCGGGTGATACTGCGCCTTGTATTCCGAAGGGGTCATGCCGGTATATTTTTTAAAACAGCTGGAGAAGTACTGCGGGTCGCCATAGCCGGTTCGCTCCGCTGCCTCATAGGTCTTTAGGTTGTCGTCGCGGAGCAGTTCCTTGGCGCGCTCCATGCGAAGCCGCGAGATGTAGTCCGTGAATGTGGTTCCCATCTCTTTTTTAAACAGAATGCTCAGATAGGTCGAGCTGATGAATACGGACGAGGCAACGGTGTTGAGCGACATGGAGGCATCGCAATAATGCTCGTCGATAAACGAGCAGATTTTTTTAATCAGCTGGTTGCCGCGGTTGATTTGCTGCTGTAAAAGCTTAGCTCTTAGGTCGTTGAAGAATGCCGTGAGCACCGTTTGATACTGCTCCAGCGTGGTGAGGGAAAACAGCGTATTATAGATGGTGACGGGGGAGGCATCCTCGACGCAGCCGGATTCCATCAGGATGCGATAGCCGCAGTTGGCAAGATCGAGCATCACGGAGAGCAGGCTGTCGCTCGAGAGCGAGCGCATCTGCCGCAGATCGCCAAAGAAACCGCTGATCGCCTCGGAGAATTCGTCGTCCGAGAGAATCTTGAGCTTGTCGATGAGCGATTTGGAGCGGTCAAATGGAAAATAGGTTTCGATGCAAGGGGTGAGGTAGGCGTCGTAAATCTGCCCGCGTCCGTCAAACACGCGCTGCTCGATGGCGGCCTTTGCGCTGTCGTAGGAGATATGGATATCCGAAAGAGAGGAAACGCGCGTGCCGATGGCGCAGGTGGTGACGATATTGTGTTCGCGGAATATGATATCGGAGATTTCCCCAAGCAGGGTAACGATATAGGGGCGCTCGGTCTGCATGGTGCGCGCGGCATAGATCAACACGCGACGGCCTGTCACGCTTTCAAACGCCACGCCGTCGTGCCCGATTTCGTGCTCCAGAATTTGCGTGATCGAAAGATCAAGCACAGCCGCCGCCTCGCCATAGAGCGGGGGCTCCGGCTCGCACTCGATGAGGCAGACGATGAAGCCCGCGCCCTTGAGCCGAACACCGGTGAACTCCAGCATGCGCGGAATCTCAGACGGGGTGATGGTGTTGTGCACGAGGCGGTTGAGCAGCTTTTCGCGCAGGAACGGCATGCTCTCCTGGACCTGAAGGCGCAGTTTCTCCTCACGGATTTCGCGGTTTGCGCGCGCATCCAGCTCCCGCGTCGTCTTTTGCAGTATGGCGATCAGGTCGTTTGGCACGATCGGCTTTTGCAGATATTGACGTACGCCGAGCTGAATGGCCTCCTGCGCATAGGAGAACTCGTCGTGCCCGCTGAGGATGATTACGATGATGCGCGGGTACTCCTCGTGCAGCCGCCGGGTCAACTCCAGACCGTCGATAAACGGCATGCGGATATCGGTCAGCACGATATCCGGGCAGAAGGTTTTCACGGTTTCCAGCGCAACCTCGCCATCCTCAGCACCTTGAACTTCCAACCCAAGGCTGGGCCAGTCGATGCCAAAGAGAATCGCGCTGCGAATTAAGTCTTCGTCTTCAACGATTAATAGCTTATACATACTATACTTATTTTTTCCAATCAGACTTTTTCAATTTTTTGTTGGGATCATTCTTTTATTTACTGAATAAATATTGCTGCAAGAGGTTGAATTATTTACGATTTGTTGTACATTCGGCTGAGTTCTTACGATTTTCGGGGGTGAACTCCGAATGGATTGAATCAAACTTTATTATATAATCATTAAACTACATCATTATTTTACGAATATCCAGTGATTTTTTATTGTGATTAAATTTTTCAAGGGTGCAATAAAGAAATTCCCTTTTCGGGGAAGAAACAGCGCGATACAATCACAGCGTCAACATTTCTTGCGATATTCTTTCGATATTTCTTTTGATTCTGGATTTTATTATTTCTTGAGGAGTATTCACATGACCAACACACCGCTGGGGACTGAGGTGCTGCGCATTGAAGGCGTCTCCAAATGTTTCCCGGGCACACTTGCAGTCGATCGGGTAGACTTCACCGTGAAAGCGGGAGAGGTACACGCGCTGGTTGGCGAAAATGGCGCGGGCAAATCGACGCTGATGAAACTGATCGCAGGCTCGTTTAACGACTATACCGGCACCGTCTATGTCGACGGGTGCGCGGTGCATCTTTGCACCCCCGCCCAGAGCAAAGAGATCGGCATCGGCATGATCTATCAGGAGCTCAGCTTGGCTCGCCCAATCTCCATTGCGGAGAACCTGCTGGTAGGCCGCCTGCCGGTCAAGGGCATCTTCAT
>JAEWYV010000105.1 GCA_023458615.1 Bacillota bacterium | reverse complement strand
ACAGAGTGGGTGCTGGTTTCGCATACCTTCCAGAGCCCGTTGTATTACATCAGCTATGCGGCGAGCATGGTTCCTGCGTTGGAGCTGTTTGATCTGGCGCAGAGCGACCCCGCCGCTGCAAAAACGGACTATTTTAACATTACGATGCGCGATTCCTACGCCGGGTTGGATGAGGTATTGCAGAAAAACGGGCTGGATTCAGTTTTTTCCGAGGCGACGATATCGCGCATTGCAGAAATACTCAAGCAATATGTTTAATCGTAAAACATCAAAACGCGGGGAAGATCCCCGTGTTTTTTTGCGCATTACAGCGTTTGAATTGTGAACATATTTGGACTATGGTACAAAAATCTCATATACTTTTACGGCTTTTCTTGGTAAAAACAAGAACAAAGTGAACCGATGGGTCAAAAAATAGCTCAAAATATGGTAACGTTTCCAGCAAAACACCAAATTACCGGAAATACGCGGTCTTTTTGGGCATCTTGCGAATGATTCTGATCTAGCTCGCGTCTTTTCACGTCAAAAAAAGTGTGCTATACTAGGACGCGATGCGAAAAAGAGAGGGTATTTTTGTGAAAATCGATAACATCATGGAGAGCATCGAGATTGCGCTCAAACAAAATCACCAGGTCTCGTTCATGGACGCAACGACCGCGCAGCTGCATGATGCGTTATCCGGCGTAGTGATGGCGGAGATTGCAGATCGCTGGTATGAGAGCCGCCATGCGCATGAGCGCACGCGCGAGGCCTATTACTTCAGCGCAGAATATCTCGTCGGTCGCACGGTTTATAACAATCTGTTTGTGCTGGATCTGCTAAACGATGTCAAGCGGGAGTTTGAATCCCGCGGGCTTGATATTGCCATCTTTGAAGATATTGAGGACGCGGCACTCGGCAACGGCGGTCTTGGTCGTTTGGCTGCGTGCTTTCTCGATTCGGCTGCATCCCTGAACCTTCCGCTGGACGGCTATGGGATACGCTATAAATACGGCCTGTTTAAGCAGTCCTTCTGCGATGGATTTCAGGTGGAGAGCGCGGACGACTGGTCCCGCTTTGGCGATCCCTGGAGCCGCCGCCGGGATACGCATGAGATGTTGGTGCACTTTGCGGATATGACCGTCCGCGCCGTGCCCTACGACATGCCTGTGCTTGGCTACAACACAGACAACATTGGCACGCTGCGCCTATGGCAAAGCGAGGCTGTTTCGGACTTTGACTTTAAACTCTTCAACGATCAGGAATATGCGCTCGCGGTGTTTGAAAAGAATGCGGTAGAGGACATCACGCGCGTGCTCTATCCCAACGACTCCACGGAGGCGGGAAAGAAACTGCGCTTAAAACAGCAGTATTTCCTTTCCAGCGCGAGCTTACAGGATATCTTCCTGCGGTTTAAACGCGAGAATCGACCGATTGACAGCTTTGCCGAGCACGTTGCTATTCAGCTTAACGACACGCATCCGACCGTGAGCATACCGGAACTCATCCGCCTGCTCATGAAGGAGGGCGTTTCCTTTGATCGCGCGTTTGACATTGCGGCGCGCACCTTCTCCTACACAAACCACACCGTCATGGCGGAAGCATTGGAAAAATGGGATGTCAATCTCTTTAAGTCCGTTTTGCCGGAGGTGTTTGAGATCGTCTATCAGATCAACGCAAAGCTCTGTGGCGAACTCATGGCGCGCAAATTTGATTGCTCCAGGATGTCCATCATTCAGGGCAAGATGATTCATATGGCGAATCTTGCGGTCTATTGCTCACGCTATGTCAATGGCGTTGCCGCGCTGCACACCGAGATTCTAAAAAACGACGTGCTCAAAGAATGGTATGTTGCCTATCCGGAGAAATTCCAGAACAAGACCAACGGCATCACGCAGCGCCGCTGGCTGGGGTTATGCAATCCGGAGCTTTGCGACTATCTCGATGCGCGCATCGGAAAAGGGTATCTCTCCAATCTCGAGCAGATCGAGGCGCTCAAGCAGCATCTGTCGGATACCGACATTGAGCAGTTCAATGAGATCAAGCGCATGAAGAAGGCGCAGCTGAGCAAACTGATTCAGCAGCGAGAGGGCGTCTATTTGCCGCCGGATTTCATCTTCGATGTACAGGTAAAGCGTATGCACGAATATAAGCGCCAGCTACTTAATGCGTTCGGCATACTAGATACCTACTGTGGTATCAAGGATGGGCGTATTACGGACTTTACACCGACGGCATATATCTTTGGTGCGAAGGCTGCGCCGGGCTATATCCGCGCCAAGGCCATCATCAAATACATCAACGAACTGGGTAAGATGATCAACTCCGACCCCGACATGGCGGATAAGATGCGCGTGGTGTTCGTGCAAAACTACAACTGCTCCTATGCCGAGCATATCATTCCGGCGGCGGATGTATCCGAGCAGATTTCGCCAGCCGGAACAGAGGCCAGCGGTACGGGCAACATGAAGCTCATGCTCAACGGCGCGGTCACCCTTGGCACCTTTGACGGCGCGAATGTGGAGATCGTCGAGCAGGCAGGCTTGGAGAACAATTATATCTTCGGAGCAAGTGTGCAGGAGCTCAACGAACTCAAGACGCACTATAACCCCAAAGCGATTTATGATTATGAACCGCGTGTTCGGCGCGTGGTGGATTCGCTGATCGATGGCACGCTGAGCGATGACAATAGCGGCGCATTTGCGGACCTGCATCGTTCGCTGCTCTTCGGCAACGACTGGCAAAAACCGGACGGATACTTTGTGCTGCATGAATTGCTGGCGTTTTGTCAGCGTCGGGCGGATGTCAACCGTGACTATCGCGACCGCATCGCATTTGGCAAAAAGTGCCTGATGAATGTGGCCTCCAGTGCGAAGTTTAGCTCCGATCGTACGATTCGCGAATATGCAAGTGAGATTTGGCATATCGAGCCATTGCCTCCGCTGGAGAGCACGAAGCTCTTTTAACCAGAAAACACAACCATAAAGCAACAAAAAATAGATGTAAAGAACCCCGTTCCGGCTTGATGGAACGGGGTTCTTTGACAGACTGGAAGCAGGCACATAGGCCTGCTTCTATTGGTATTCAGAACAATTACAATATCTGCTGCTCAAATGCAAGCGCGCTTGCGGCGTTGCCAAGACGGGCACATTCCTCCGTAGAGAGCCCCCTGACGCAGCCATCGATGATCGCAGCGCCCATGGCGTCTCCCGCGCCGGAGACATCGACCGCGCGATACACTTGGGCGGGTAAAACGCCGCAGTTTTCCGAATCCGCCCAATATACGCCCTCTTCGCCGAGGGAGATAAAAACGCGCTGAACGCCCTGCTCCAGAAACCAGTCGGATGCACGATAGATGCCGCGGATCGTATCGCAGGATTTGCCGGAGATAAAGCCTGCCTCGAAGCGATTTGGTTTTATTGCGAAACACTTCCCAACACTTCTGCCGATCCGGTCGGCCTTTGCGCAGCTGACAGGATCATAAAACAGCGGTGCCGTCACATGGTTGCATAGATATTCCAGCGACTCCGGTGAAAGGTTGCCGTCGATGACGCACATGCGAGACTCGTTGATTTCAGGGAGAAGCGGGGCGAGGTAATCCGGCGTTAAATGATCCAAAACGGACATATCACTGATGCCAACCAGCATGTCGCCATCCTCGTCAAACACGCCGATATAGGTTCCGGTGTGCTCGGTTCCGACATAGGTATGCTTGAGGGAAACATTTGCCTTATTGCAGCTTTCGCGCACCATGCCGGCATGAAAACCGGAACCGATAGCGGTGACCAGTTCCACATGATAGTTGAGCCCAACGAGGCGTTTTGCGAGATTGTGTCCAACGCCGCCGACACGAATCTGAACGCGACCAAGGTTGCTGTCCCGCTCGCGGCAAATATTGTCCGGCTTTCCGGTGATGTCGATGGCTGCGCCGCCGACGATGTAAATGGTATCCATAGGGAACTCCTTTTCGGGGTGATATGGGAAACAGCATTATATTGACGGCAGGGGAATCTCCCGACCGCCGACGAAAATGTGCCGTATGCCAGCGGTCAAGCCGCTGCCGTTCTCATAGGTTGCTGTGTCACAAAAAGCGTCGAGATCCAACAGCAGTGCATCTGCGTCCATGCCGTTCTGGATGCGTCCTTTACGTTCCAAGCCAAAGAATGCTGCCGTCTGTCCGCTCATCTTATGAATCATTGCCTCCGGCGAGAGGAGCCTCTTTTGCCGAACCAGCAGGTTATAGGCGTGTGCGGTTGCGCCAAAGGCACGCGGGTGTGGATTTTCTCCCGCCTTACCGATCAGCCCGTCTGTGCCGAGGACGCAGAGCGGATGCGTCAGAATTTCGACTACATCGCTCTCGCTCATATGAAAATAGATGCCCAAGCCGAGACCCTTGTTCCTTATGAGTATATCACAGTATGCGTCAAACGCGTCCATGCCGTTCGCTGTGGCATAATCCGAAATGAACATCCCCTCCGCGCTGTGGTCGATGGGGCAGCTCGACACATAGACACCGGGGAATCCACCGCTATTGAAAATATAGTTGTCATAGTCGCTCTGCCGCGCAATCTCCTCGCGGATGTTCTCTCGTTCTGACGGGCTTTGCAAGGCGCGAATCATGCCGTCCAGACCTTGCGTAAAATAGCGCGGCGGAATGGAGACGTTGAGTGAGGTACAGCCCGCCAAATACGGATAACTGTCCATCAATGCATGCAGGCCTTGCGTTACGGCGACGTCGAGCTGCTGCAGCACCTCGTGCGGCTTGCCCCAGTTTTGCCTGCCTGCTGCCTTCATGTGCGAAATGCAAAGCGGAACATCCGCCTCCAGCGCGAGGCGGATAGACTCGGCGCGCGCTTCAATCACATGGTCTCCCTCGTTTCGCGGATGGGTGGCGTAGATGGCACCCTCCTCGTGTACAACCCGCAGAAGCGCTAAAATTTCCTCATTGTTCGCATAGCAGCTTGGCGCATAAACCAGCCCAGTGGAGAGGCCAAGCGCGCCTTCCCGAATGCAGCGGCGCAGCATGTCCTGCATGCGCTTAAGCTCTCCTGTGTCGGGCTTACGGTTTTCATATCCCATCGCCCAGAGGCGAAGCGTGCCGTGACCCAGGAAGGACTTTGTCGTGATCGGGTTTTGCAGCGTTTTCAACCATTCAAAGTAGCCTTGAGCGCTTTTCAAGTTGGAAAGATCATTCGGAAAATCTGGATAAGGCGCGATGCCGGAGATAAAACGCTCAAAGAGCTCGGGTGATACATCGCCGGAGGGAAAGAGGGAAACGCCGCACTGACCCGCAATCTGTGTCGTGATGCCTTGATTGAGTTTGCTGAGCGTTGCATACGGGCTTTTCATCGAAAGATCGCCGTGTGAGTGCGCGTCCAGAAAGCCGGGCACGAGTGTAAGCCCGCTTCCGTCGATCCGTTTGTCTGCTTGCGGCAGTTCGTCGCCGCGAAAGACACGAATCTGCCCGCAATCGAAACCGACGCTGCCCGTGTAAGCGGGAGCGCCGGTTCCGTCAATAATATTACAATTTTGAACTAGCGTATTCATCTTGTTTCTCCGGCAATGCACCGGATCCTGATTTTAATTTTGAACTAGCGTATTCATGCTGTTTCTCCGGCTATGCGCCGGATTCTGATTGTTTTGAACTAGCGTATTAGTGGTTTCCTCCTACTAAACGCCGTGTTTTGCGTGCCTTATTTCACGAACTGGATGCCGCCGATGAGGGGCAGATCCTTTTGGTCCCCATTGGCAACGTTGATGATGCCGATGATGGAGAAGACGAGACCCGCAACCGAAGCAACCCAACCGAGAAGTCCGCCAAGACCTGGCAGGATGAAACCGATGATGGACGCAGCAACGCCAGCAATGAGTTCCAACAGGAACAGGTTGAGACCGCGCACCGCATGGTAACGGACAAACGACGATTGATCCTTAATGAAATAAGGAATCAGCGAAAGAATGCCGAGATAGGAGAGGACGCCCATCAGCTTGTCGTTGGACTGATTGACCACGACGGGTTCGGCGGCCTTCATAACCGGTTCGCCGCAATTGCCGCAGGCGCTGTCGCCATCGTTCAACTGAGAACCACATTTTGCACAATATGCCATTTTTTTACTCCCCCATAGTATGATTTATTTTTGCTTTGCACCGCGTGCAATGGAAAAACGAATGAAGTAATGGACGATTTACTGAACAAAATCGTTGAGCAAATACGCCGAGCCGCCGAGCGCGAGCGCGGCAATGATGAAGACGATATAGAGCCCGATGCCGATTCCCATCAGGATGAGATTTGCGCGGGCGAGATTGCGGCGGTTGACATTCCCCGTTGAGCCAGCTGCCCAGACGATTGCAATGATGAAACCGGCAATCGGGATTGCCATGAGTAAAAGAGATCCAACGAAACCCCAACTGCTGAGCACGGCAAAGGGCGAACCCTGAGGAGGCTCAACATCGCCGGCGTGGACGCTGGCTGGGGTTGGCGTATAAACCGGCTGCGCAGTGGGTTTCACAGGCGCGCCGCAGTTGGAGCAAACGGTATCCAGCGGGTAAACGGGTTTTCCGCAATTGTCACAGAACGGCATAGTCGTCTTTCCTCCCCAATATTGAACGTATATATGTGCTCAGTATACGGCAAGTATGCTTTCTTCGCAACCCATTTACAAAACCCGGCACACTGGACTGCATGCCGGGTTTGTACTGCATGGCTTAAGGCCGGGGCTATGCGCGCAACGGTGCGCCGCTTGCCTTTAGGGCATTGATGATGGCGTCCATAGCGCGCTTAATCTCCTCATCCGTGAGGGTGTGATCCTCTGCACGGAGGGAGAAGGAGAACGCGAGGCTCTTCTTGCCCGCGGCAACTCCGATGCCGGAATAGGTGTCAAACAGCCGCACATCGGAGATGATGACGCCCGCGGGCGCGGTTTCGATGACGCGCTTGAGCACGACGGATTCCAGACCCGCATCTACGACGACCGCAAGGTCGCGTTCCGCTGCGGGGAAGCGGGGCAGTGGCTCAAAGCGCTTGCCTGTATTGCGGCTCTCCGCTATGGCGGCAAAATTCAGCTCGGCGACATAGATGCGCCCATCCGCCTTCCAGGAGGACGCCACATCGGGATGCAACTCGCCGAACACGCCGAGGGAGGCACCATCTTTTGAGAGAATCTCCGCAGCTCTGCCCGGTTGGAGGTAGCTGGCTACGCTCTTTTGATAGCTAGCATTCCGTACGCCGACCATGCGGAAGAGTTCCTCAATCATGCCTTTGAGCAGATAGAAATCCACGCCCTCGCCGCCGAGAATGATGCCGATCTTTTTACGTTCCTCCGGCAGCTCTGCGCCGGTGTCCACGTGCGTGTTGCCCACCTCAAAGAAGCGCAGATGCCCGCTCTTGCGGTTTGCGTTGCGCACGAGGGAATCCAGCATGCCCGGAATCAGTGTGGTGCGCATGAGACTCTGATCCTCGCCAAATGGATTGAGGATGCGGACGGCTTTGCGTAGTTCACTGTCCTTCGGGAGCAGGAGGGAATCGAACACCGACGGGCTCGTGAAGTTGTAGTTATACATCTCATACAACCCCAGCGCAACCAGTGCATCCTTCACCTGATCATCGAGCAGGAACATCTCGTTGATGCGTCCGCGGAAGGTATCCCCGCGCATGAGCGTGGGTTTGATGTTGTAGTAGCCATAGATGCGAGCAATCTCCTCGGCAACGTCCCAGTCCGCTTCGATGCCGCTCTCGATGTCCGCGCGGAAATGCGGGATGGTAACATGCAGTCCGCCGAGCGCAGGCCGCGCATGAATACCGATCGTGCCGAGCATATCCGCCATCTGATGCGCGCTCAAATCCAGCGCAAGAAGCGCGTTAATGTGCTCGACGCTGACGGTGATCTCCCGATCCGCAATCTTTTCCTTGTGCACGTCGATCATTTCTCCAACGACTGTGCCCGCCTTGAGCTCGGCAACCAATTCGATGGCGCGCTCCAGTGCGAGTTCCGCGTTTACGGGTTCTACGCCTTTGATGAAGCGACTTGCCGCGTCGGTGGTGTGTTTGAGCTTGCGTGCCGTCGCGCGGATGTTGCTGCCCTTGAAGACCGCGGACTCAAAGAGCACCGCTTTTGTCGCGTCCGTGATTTCGGAATTTAGTCCGCCCATCACGCCCGCGATGCCGACCCCGCGCTTCTCATCCGCAATGAGCAGCATATCGGTAGAGACAGGGCGATCCTTCTTATCCAGCGTGGTGACAACCTCGTTTTCGTGCGCGGTGCGGACGATGATGTGGCTGCCCTCGATGCAGGCTAGGTCAAACGCATGCATCGGGTGGCCATATTCCACCAGCACATAGTTTGTGATATCCACGATGTTGTTGATGGGGCGCAATCCCACCGCCTTGAGCTTTTTCTGCATCCAGGCGGGAGAGGGCTCGATGACGATGTCTTTCACCACGCGCGCGGTATAGCGCGGGCAGAGGTCATAGTTTTCGATGGTGACGCGCGCATAGTCCGCGGCGTTGCCCGCGCCCTTGACCGGCGCAATTTTCGGTTCGCGGAAGGATTGCCCAAGCGCGGCTGCCGCCTCGCGGCACATGCCGATGATGCTGATGCAGTCCGGGCGGTTCGGGGTGATTTCAAACTCAAAGATATCGTCGTCAAACCCAAGCGCAACGTCAATCGCCTGTCCCAGCGGGTGATCCTCTTTGAGAATCAGTATGCCATGCACCTCGCTGCCGGGATAGTCCGCATCGGTCAATCCCAGCTCCGAACCGGAGCAGAGCATGCCATAGCTCATCACACCCCGCATGTTGACGGCGGCCATCTCGCGTCCGCCGAGCTTGGAGCCGACGACTGCGACAGGGACCAGCGCGCCGTCGAATACATTGTCCGCGCCGGTCACGATGGTGAGCACCTCGGAGCCGATGTCCACCTGACAGATGTGCAGATGGTCGGAATTTTCGTGTTTAGAAACCGAGAGTACGCGGCCGACGACCACGCCCTCAACGCCGGAGAGCTCTTTGTCTACGCCTGCGCATTCAAACCCGCGCCACATCATCTTCTCGATGAATTCAGCGTTGGATACATGCAGGTCAACATATTCACAAAGCCATTTCTTTGGCAGTTTCATATTCCGTTCCTCCCTTAGAACTGGCGCAGGAAACGCGCGTCGTTTTCATACTCCAGCCGGATGTCGTTGATGCCGAATTTGAGGTTTGCCATGCGATCTACGCCAAGGCCGAATGCAAGACCGGTCCAGACCTTCGGGTCATAGCCGCAGTTGGCGATTTCGTGCGGGTTGGTCACACCGCAGCCGAGAATTTCGATCCAGCCCGTGCCCTTGCAGACGCGGCAGCCCTTGCCACCGCAGATAGAGCAGGAAACATCCAGCTCGGCGGAGGGTTCCGTGAACGGGAAGTAGCTCGGGCGCAGGCGCGTCTTGACATCCTCGCCAAACACTGCGTGCACAAAGGAATCCAAAATGCCCTTGAGATCGCCCAGCGTCAGCCCCTTATCCACGACAAATCCTTCAATTTGATGGAAAACGGGGGAGTGACTCGCGTCCACCTCGTCCACACGGAACACGCGACCCGGCATGAGCAGCCGGAACGGCGGCGTCAGCGTCGTGAGCGCGCGAATTTCGCAGGGCGAGGTATGCGTGCGGAGCACAACGTTTTCGTTGATGTAGAAGGTGTCCTGCATATCGCGCGCCGGGTGATCCTTTGGCAGGTTGAGCAGGGTGAAGTTGTTATCGTCCAACTCGATCTCCGGCCCGTCAAACATGGAGAATCCCATTCCGACCAGTGCGTCGCGAATCAGACGGTAGGTTTGCGTCATCGGGTGCAGACGACCCTGCGGCGTGAGAACCGCGCCCGGGGCGGTGACGTCCAGCGCTTCCTCTGCAAATCGCCGCTGTTTGGCTACTTCGCCGAGAGCGGCGCGTTTTTCTGCAACGACCGACTCCAGCGCAGTCTTAACCTTGTTGGCAAAGGCACCGACGCTTGCGCGTTCTTCGCTTGCAAGTTTGCCCATCGTGCGCAAAATGTTGGTCAGCGAGCCATTGCGCCCGAGTACGTCTACCAAAGCCTGCTCGAGTTCTTCGGGCGACTGGCAGCTGCTGAGCTTCGCTTCGGCTTCCTCGCGCAGCTGCGCGAGAGACTCCATCATACCCATTGTTCTGTTCTCCTCCTCTTATCCTGTGGAAACGATTTACCAAAATAAAAAACGCGCTCCGCCGTAAGGGACGAAACGCGTCGTGGTACCACCCTCGTTTGCTCGTCCGGCAATATTTGCCGGGTTAAGCCTCGATTCCGCCGTATCGGGCGGGCCCGTTGCCGACTAGTGATTTGGCTGACCAAATGTTCACCGGCAAGGCTCCGGGGCGAACTTGGTGTCCTTTCTCGCGCTAACCGCTTTCAGCCGATGGCGGTTTTCTCTTTCAACACGGGAGGAGGACTTTTCCCCTTCATAGCCTTATTATTACTATTATGAATTATTTTAGCACCGTGACGCTGGTTCCGTCAAGCAGCAGTGAGACGGTTCCATCCTCGTCTGTGCGATAGACCGTGATACCCCGCTCGTTGAGTCGATCGAGTAGTTCCTGATTCGGGTGTCCGTAATCGTTGCCTTTTCCAACGCTGATGACGGCGATGGCGGGAGAAACCGCATCCAGAAACTTTTCAAATGTGCCGTCACGCGAGCCGTGATGCGCAACCTTTAACACATCCGCCTTG
>JAEWYV010000104.1 GCA_023458615.1 Bacillota bacterium | reverse complement strand
GCCGGTTGATACGATACCCCTGTGCGAAGTTGATGATTCCGTTGCGTTGTGTGTTTTAGTAGGTTTTGAGAATGAGGGGGATTGCGCAATGAAAAAACACCTGACCAGAAGTATAGTGGCACTCCTGATTGCGATAATGAGCATTTTTTCGCTCTTGGCGTGTCAAACCGCCGGAACGCGCCCGCTCGTGGTTGCCGAAGGAGAGTTTTCAGAGAATTTCTCGCCCTATTACGCAATCAGCGCGGCGGATGCAAACGTGATGGAGCTCACGCAACTCAATATGCTGACCACCGACCGTTTGGGCGGCATTGTCTATGACGCAATCGACGGTGCTACCGTTCCTTATAACGGAACGGACTATACCTATACCGGCCCGTGCGCGATACAGGTGGACTATGACGAGGCGAAGGACATCACCACCTATACCATCCAGCTCAAAAAGGGCATCCGGTTTTCGGACGGGGTAGAGGTAACCGCGGACGATATCATCTTTACCTATTATGTCTACGCGGACCCGTCCTATGTCGGAACGACAACACTGAGTTCCTACAATATCATTGGGTTAAAGAACTATCAAACCCAAACCTCCGAGGAGGCATATCAATCGTATGCGGCTATGGCGGAGGCGATTCAGGCGGCTGGGGTGGATCATGTTTGGAGCACGGCGGACGCATGGACTAAAGAGCAGCAGGTAACCTATTGGGCGCAGGTAAAGAGCGCCTGGATGCAGGATCTTCAGGATATCGTTGATCTCTGCTTCAATAGCTATTCGGACTATATTGCCGATCTTGGCAAAACCACGGATGAGCTTGCTACAAACGACGGACTCAAGTTTGCGCTTGCCCTGTATGCCTGGAGCTTTGCTGCGCCGGATGATAACGGCGCGTTGGTTGGCGGGTACACCGGAAAGAGCTGGGACCTGACTACAACCTATCCCACGCTTGATGATCTCTATGCGGAAGCCTACGCAAAGTATGCGGGTGATGCGGTGGCGTTTTATGGCACCGAGGCGGCGGACCCCGCCGCGCCCTCCACCGTTGCGCAGGCGCAGGCGGATTTCGTCTCCACTGAGGCGGCAAATGATCCTGCCAAACAGGGTGGCGTGCCCAACATTGAGGGAATCCGGAAGGTCGACCAATACACCGTCACGGTGCAGACCGAGGGTTGCGAGGCCCCTGCGATCTATACCATCTGCGGTCTTCCCATCACGCCGCTGCACTATTATGGCGATACGGCGCAGTATGACTACGAAAAGAACCAATTCGGTCATCCGTTTGGAGACCTTTCGCTGGTGCAGGCAAAAACGACGCAACCCATGGGCGCGGGGCCATATCGATTGATCAAATATGAAAACCGCGTGTGCTATCTGGAGGCAAACGAAAACTACTATAAGGGTGCACCCCAGATCAAATCGTTGCAGCTCAAGGAAACCGCCGATTCGGAGATCGTTGCCGGACTTGTCTCCGGAACAATCGACATCGGGGATTTGAACAGCTCCAAATCCAGCTTTGAAGAGGTCATGGGCTACAACAAAAACGGTGCCATGAGCGGGGATGTTATCGACTCTAAAACAGCGGATTTCCTCGGCTATGGCTACATCGGCATCAATGCGAACCTCGTGCAGGTTGGTTCCGATCCGGCCGGCGTGCAGTCGCGCGATCTGCGAAAGGCGATTGCAACCCTGCTTGCCGTCTATCGCGAAACGGCGGTAGACAGCTATTTTGGTGAGGCGGCCTCGGTGATTGACTACCCGATCTCCAATACCTCGTGGGCGGCGCCGCAAAAGACCGACGAGGGCTACCGCACGGCGTTTTCTCAGGATGTCGATGGAAACGACATCTACACCGCCAACATGACGGCGGACGAGAAGCACGCCGCAGCATTGCAGGCCGCAATTGGGTATTTTAAGGCGGCGGGCTATACCTTTGACGATGCAAGTGGAACACTCACCGCCGCGCCGGAGGGGGCAAAGCTTGCCTATGAGGCAATCATCGCCGCAAACGGCGTTGGAGATCATCCTTCCCTCGCGGTGCTGACGGATGCGGCGGCGGCGCTTGCTTCCATCGGTTTCACCCTCAAGATCAACGATCTTTCCGATGCCGCGGTACTGACGGATATGCTCAACGCAGGTACGGCGGAGATCTGGTGCGCCGGATGGGAGGCAACCATCGACCCGGATCTGTATCAGGCCTACCATAGCTCCGGCATTGCGGGGCGCGGCGGTTCGGATTCCAACTACTACAATATCGACGATGCGAAGCTTGACGAGTGGATTGTTGATGCACGAAAGAGTGACGATCAGGCCTACCGCAAAACGGTTTACCGCCAGTGCCTGGATTTGATTGCGGACTGGGCGGTAGAGATTCCCGTTTATCAGCGGCAGAACTGCACGGTGTTTTCCGCAAAACGCATTGACCTGGACACGATTACGCCGGATATTACAACATTCTGGGGCTGGACGAAAGGCATTGAAACCCTCAAAATGAAATAGGGCAGGATTTGGCTGTCAAGAAACCCTTGCGCCCGCTATAATAGAAAATAGCGGGCGCAAGTTCTTATTTGGAACGGGGGAACCCATGGCAAAGTTCATTCTCCGCAGACTGATGTTGGGCGCGTTCATCGTGTTCTTTGGCGCGTTGGTGGCCTATGCCATCATCCGCTGTTTGCCTACGTCATTTGTGGAGCGTATGGCGCGGCAGCTCAGCGCGCTCCCCGGCGCAAGGAGCTACAACCAGCTCATGGAACAACTCAATCGCATGTATGGCCTCGATAATTCCATCCTCGAAGGCTTTTTCAAATGGTGTGGCTATGCCATCCGCGGGGACTTTGGCTATTCCTGGAAATTCAATCAGCCGGTGGTAGAAAAGTTCAATAGCGTCATCTGGTATTCCGTTGCCATCAATGCGCTTACGTTTGTGTTGCAGGCGGTCATCGCGATTCCGCTGGGCATCCTCGCCGCGCGCAGGCAATACCGCTTTACGGACTATGCCGTCTCCGTCGTCGCGCTCATCGGTGTTTCTCTGCCGACGTTCTTCCTCGCGACCATCTTAAAATATATCTTTTCCGTCAAGCTGGGGTGGTTCGACCTCTACGGAATTGTTGGCAGAATGCATGAGCAGATGACCTTCTGGCAGCAGGCGCTGGACGTGGCCTACCATCTCGTGCTCCCGGTGATTACGCTGACCATTCTCTCCATCGGTGGATTGATGCGCTATACGCGCGCCAACATGCTGGAGGTGCTCAACGCGGACTATATCCGTACCGCGCGGGCAAAAGGACTCTCTGAGCGCGAGGTCATCAACAAGCACGCTTTTCGCAATACGCTCATCCCGCTGATCTCCTACGCAAGTTATCTGCTGCCTGTCATGTTTGGCGGCGCGTTGATTACTGAGACCCTGTTTCAAATCCCCGGCATCGGCTATATCTCCTTTCAGGCGATGACGCAGGGAGATATTCCGTTTACGATGTTTTATATCGTCTTTTTAGAGGTACTGACGCAGTTCAGCCTGATTCTAGCGGACATTGCCTATGCGCTTGCGGACCCGCGCGTCCGCATCCATTGACCGGAAAGGAGGGGGCGTGCGATGAAGAAAAACGACGCCAACTCTCCCGGGCAACACGCCCGCGCGCTCACGCCGGGCGCGCTTGTGCTCCGCAGATTCCGGCGCAACCGTCTTGCCGTATTGGGCTTGACCATTCTTGTTTGCATGTTCGCGTTTTCGTTTCTTGGCGGGTTGTTCTCCCCCTATGGACAGAGTCAGGTGTTTCAGCAGGACGAGATTGCCATGAAGGACTACGCGACTTGCGCCACCATTGACGAGCCGCGCTATACGCTGGCGGAGGGCGCGGTGCTTCCGGAGACGGCGCGCGCGGCGGCAGCGCTCGCAATCGCGCAGGGAGAGGTGCGCTTTTACGACGGTGATCGAATGTATACACTTTCTTTGATTGGCAAGGACGCCTATCTTGTCCGTGGAGAAGTAGCGGTCGCAACGGCGCAAAACCTTGCGGGAAGCTTTTCCCTAAGGGCGAACGAAGCGGCGGGCTTGGGCGATGTTGCCCTCTTCTCCATCGCGGCAGAAGCTGCGATTCAGACGGGTCAGACGCAGTTTACAGTTCAGGAGACAGACTATTTCATAAAGACCAGCGGAAAAACATACACGATTGTCCAGATGGAACCGGTTGCGCTCGCGGCAAGGCATGCCTATGTGCCTGCCGACACAGGCTCGGAGGCGATTGTACAATCATTCGCGTTTCGTCTGTTGGCAGAGACCGCTCTGGCAGAGGGGCAGGGAGCGTTTGCCTTTGATGCAATCACATATACACTGCAATCCGACGGGGAGGACACGCTGATCATTGTAGCGAGCGGAGACACGTGCGTACCCATCTGCACCATCTCCAACTTGCTCGTTTCGCCAGATGCGGAAGGCGCTGCGCTCTCTCCCGCGTTTCAGGCGGCGGCGCGACGCGCCATCCGCGATAGGCAGGACAGCTTTACCGTGACGGGAGCAAACGGCGGCCTGACGGAATACCACGTTGAGCGGGATAATGCGGTCTATCGCTTGAAAACACAAACGAGCGCCCGTGTGATCACCATGTATCAATCCCCTTCGCGCGAACACCCGCTGGGGACAGACGGAAACGGCATGGATGTTATGACGCGGCTGATGTATGGCGGTCGGGTCTCGCTCGCGGTTGGGTTCGTGGTCGTTTTTCTGGAGATACTCATCGGGGTGCTCTTTGGCGGCATCTCCGGCTATTTTGGCGGCTGGGTGGATACGGCGCTGATGCGCTTTGTCGATCTGTTCAACTGCATCCCATTCTATCCTGTGGTCATCATCATCGGTACGGTCATGGATAAGATGGCGCTGGACCCATCGCTCCGTATCTTCCTGCTCATGGCGTTGCTGGGTTTGATGGGGTGGACGGGCATCGCGCGCGTGGTGCGCGGGCAGATTCTCTCTCTGCGGGAGCAGGATTTTATGCGCGCGGCGGAGGCAACGGGGCTGCGCACAGGCAGAAAACTATTCAAGCACCTGTTGCCGAATGTCATGCCGCTACTGATCGTGCAGGCGACCATGAACCTCGGCGGAATCATCATTGCGGAGGCGACGCTCTCGTTCCTCGGCCTTGGGGTGAAATATCCGCTGGCCTCTTGGGGCAGCATCATCAACGCCGCAACCAATATCCACGTCATGACAAACGCATGGTTTGTCTGGATTCCGGCGGGACTGCTGATCGTGCTCACAGTGCTGGGCTTTAACTTCGTCGGTGACGGACTGCGGGATGCATATGATCCCAAAATGAAACGATAGGCGGGCGATATGGCAATTTTTTATCAATCACAACGCGCCAAAGCCCGCATCAACACGCGGGAGATGAACCAGCTGGAGCGTAAGAGAAACCGCCGGAACGCGCCGCCGGAGGAGTATCTCACGCATATGCAGGACGCGCGCAACATTGCGGAGTTTGACAATCTACGCGTCTCCTTTTTCACGGACGAGGGGATCATTCGGGCCGTAGACAGCGTTTCGTTCGCGATTCCAGCGGGCAGTACCTGTTGCGTCGTTGGCGAGAGCGGCTGCGGAAAGAGCGTGATGAGCATGTCTGCCTTGCAACTCTTGCAGCGCCCGCAGGGGCAGATTGTCTCGGGTACCATTCGCCTGAACACGGGGGATGCCGTTTACGACATCGCCAATACGCCGGAGGAGGCGATGCAACGCATCCGCGGCGGTGCGGTCAGCATGATTTTTCAAGAGCCGATGACGAGCTTGAACCCCGTGACTTGCATCGGGGATCAGCTCGACGAGGCAGTTTATTTGCGTGCTCCGCAAATGACGGCGGCGCAGGTGAAGGCGCGTTCGCTGGAATTGCTGGAGCTCGTGAGCATCGGCGATGGCGAGCAGGTGTATCGGCAGTTTCCGCATACGCTCTCCGGCGGCATGCGCCAGCGGGTGATGATCGCAATGGCGCTCAGCGGCAACCCGAAATTAATCATCGCGGATGAGCCGACCACCGCGCTGGATGTAACGATTCAGGCGCAGATACTCGATCTGCTGCGCGCGCTAAAAGACAAGATGAACACCGCCGTTTTGCTCATTACCCATGATCTGGGCGTGGTGGCAGAGATGGCGGATTTCGTCGTGGTGATGTACGCCGGGCGAATTGTGGAGGCAGGCGAGGTCGGGGAGATATTCCGCCAGCCGCTGCATCCCTACACCGTCGGGCTATTGGAGTCAAGACCGGTCATCGGGCGCGGCGACGAGCGGCTCAGCAGCATCCCCGGCGTGGTGCCAAACCCGATGGAACTACCGCAGCATTGCTATTTTTACGATCGCTGCCCGCGCCGGATGCCGCTTTGCCAAGAGGGATATCCGGGGGAAGTATCCCTTTCACCCACACATCGGGTGAGCTGTTATTGCTATGCGGGGCAGGACGAAAGTGTATGAACGGAGAAGCATTGGTCGAGGTAAGAGACTTAAAAAC
>JAEWYV010000103.1 GCA_023458615.1 Bacillota bacterium | reverse complement strand
CGCTGGGGCAGGCGGGGTTTATGCTCATCGGCGCATACACCTATTCCATCTTCACCATGCCGACCGAGGTAAAACTCACCGAGTCGGTCTACAAGTATTATCATGCGGCGATTCAGTTTGACACGGGCATCTTCGTCGGCCTCATCTGCGCGGGGCTCGCGGCGGCGTTGTTTGCCGCGCTGATCGGGCTTCCGGTGCTCAGGCTCAAGTCGGACTATCTCGCCATCGCCACCATCGGCTTTGCGGAGATCATCCGCGCCATCTTCCAGTGGGACGTTTTGGGTCCTGTTACCAACGGCGCAAACGTCATGCGCAACTATCTCGACCTCACCGATGTGAAGATTCCGTTTACGGACAAGCCGTTCCCGCCAACGCTCTATGTCTTTCTGGCGACGGGCGTTTGCATTGCGCTCATCGTGCTGCTGATCAACTCCTCCTATGGACGCGCCTTTAAGGCCATCCGGGACGATGAGGTTGCAGCCGAGGCGATGGGAATCAATCTATTTAAACACAAAGAGATGAGCTTCGTTATCAGCTCGTTCTTTGCGGGTGTTTCCGGCGCGCTGCTGGCAATGTATCAATACACCGTGCAGGCCGCACAGTTCAAGAGCGCAATGACCTATGAGATTTTGCTCATCGTGGTCATCGGCGGTATCGGCTCCGTCTCCGGCAGCTGCATTGCGAGTTTTCTCTATATCGCGGCATCGGAATGGTGGCTCAGGGGCCTCGACATGGGCAAGTTCCTCGGCATCGAAGCGCCAAATCTGTTCCGCTCCGGCTTCCGTCGGTTTGTGTTCTCCATTATCATCATGATGATCGTTCTCTTCTTCTCCAAGGGGCTCATGGGCGACAAGGAGATTTCGTTTGCGGGGCTGATCAAGCGATTTAGCAAGCGATCTACAAACGGCAAAGCGTTGAAAGGAGGCGGAGTCAATGCCTGAGAATGTACTGCGCCTCGAAAACGTAACCATGCAGTTCGGCGGCGTTGTCGCCGTCAATAACCTTTCGCTGGAGGTCAACAAGGGCGAGATCGTTGCGCTCATCGGCCCCAACGGCGCGGGCAAGACGACGGCCTTCAACTGCGTGACGGGCATCTATGATCCAACGAACGGACGGATCCAGTTCAACGGAAAGACCATTGTTGAGAATCATCCGCGCGGCAAGATGAAGAAGCTCTATGCGGGCGAAAACGCGAAACAATATCTCGCCACGCATACGGTTGATCCCACGCCGGATCAGGTGACCAAGCTCGGCATCGCGCGCACCTTCCAGAACATCCGGCTTTGGAAGAGCATGACGGTGTTTGACAATGTGCTCACCGCAAAGCATATGCGCGCCAAGCAGAATGTGTTTACCGCAACGCTGCGCCTCGCCTATAAAGAAGAGAAGCGTATGCGTGAGGAGACTGCCGCCCTGCTGGAGGAACAAAACCTCTTGCAGTACGCAAATGACCTCGCCGTGAGCCTGCCCTATGGCCTGCAGCGCAGGCTGGAGATTGCGCGCGCGCTGGCGACAGAGCCAAAGCTCTTGCTGCTGGACGAACCCGCGGCGGGCATGAATCCGCAGGAGACGCAAGAGCTCGGCGAATTCATCGTGCAGATTAAAAACAAATACGATCTGACGGTATTTATGATCGAGCATCATATGGATCTGGTCATGCAGTTCTCGGATCGAATCTATGTCATCGACTTTGGACGTCTTATCAGCAACGGAACACCAGCGGTTGTGCAGGCGGATCCGAAGGTGATCAATGCGTATCTGGGGGTGGGCGAATGAGCGACATCATACTCAGCATCAAGGACCTCAAGGTCAACTATGGCGGCATCGAGGCGGTCAAAGGCATCAGCTTTGACGTGCCAAAGGGCGATATCGTCACGCTCATCGGCGCAAATGGCGCAGGCAAGAGCAGCACACTCCGCGCCATCGCGGGGCTGGTGAAGATCAAGGGCGGTTCCATTGAGTTTGAAGGCGAGAGCATCGCTGGCAAGGATACCACAGCGATTGTCAGCCGTGGCGTCACGCTCGTACCCGAGGGACGGCGCATCTTCCCCGATTTGACGGTGCTGGAGAATCTGCGTGTTGGCGCCTATATGCGAAAGGACGACATCACGCCGGATATCAACTGGGTCTACGAGCTCTTCCCGCGCCTCAAGGAGCGCTCCTGGCAGGCGGGCGGTACGCTCTCCGGCGGAGAACAGCAGATGCTCGCGGTCGGTCGCGCGCTCATGAGTCGCCCGAAGCTTATGATGATGGACGAGCCCTCGCTTGGCCTTGCGCCGCTGATCGTACGCGATATCTTCTCGATCATTAAGGAGATCAACAAGCGTGGCGTGACCATTTTGCTCATCGAGCAGAACGCGAACATGGCGCTCTCCACGGCGGACACGGGATATGTCATGGAGACGGGGCGCATTACCATGACCGGCCCGGGCAAAGAGTTGCTGGTCAACGAGGCGGTCAAGGCTGCATATCTGGGAACCTGAGCTCGCCAAACAATCTCATAAATCAAAGGCGGCCGCCCGTTTGGACGGTCGCCTTTGCGCAAGATGGTTGCGTGAAGCGATATTTTCCTTCGTCATGAAATAATATATGTTGCTCCCTTGACAACCAAATCATATATGATAAACTAACACTACAAATTCATAGGTCTGATGAGAGAGGCGCGGTTGTCAAGAGTAGCGCGAGGAGCGCGAAAGGGGCTGCCGCCGAAGCATCAAAACCCGATATTTGCGGGAAATGATGCTGGGCTGCGGGAGAATATGTCGCAGACTGTCACAAGTGTGGAGAGCTGTCATCGGTCAGGGGCAAGGCAAAACGGCTTTGCTCCGCATTCATTCATGCATGACCGTGCGTTTTCCAAAAGAATGGGAGACGCACGTTTTTGTTTGCCAATGATGGGCTGATTCATCTGATCGTGAACAAAAAAGAGAGGAAATCAAACACAATGAGGAAGATTCTTGCCCTGATGTTTGCCCTGATGCTGGCGTTTGGCAGCGTTGCCTGCGCGGCAGCGCCCGCTGCAGCCGAGCCCGCCGCTGTTGCCTCCGGTGTGGAGGATGGCGTGTTTACCGTTGCTATGGAGTGCGCCTATGCGCCCTATAACTGGACCCAGCCGGATGACTCGAACGGCGCCGTGCCGATTAAGGATTCCAAGGAATTTGCCAACGGCTACGATGTCATGATGGCAAAAAAGCTTGCGGAAGCGAACGGTTGGACGCTTGAAGTCGTCCGTCTCGACTGGGATTCGCTGATTCCCGCCGTGCAGACCGGACAGATCGACGCGGTTATCGCGGGTCAATCCATGACGCCGGAGCGCATGGAGCAGGTTGACTTCGCAGGTCCTTACCTCTACGCCACCATCGTTTGCCTGACGCTGAACACCAGCAGCTTTGCCTCGGCAAAGGGTATCTCCGAACTGGCGGGCGGCACCTGCACAAGCCAGCTCGGCACTATCTGGTATGATACCTGCCTGCCGCAGATCAAGGACGCGAAGATTCAGCCCGCCTCCGAAAATGCGCCCGCGATGCTCATGGCACTCGAAACCGGCACCGTCGACTTTGTCTGCACTGATATGCCGACCGCGCAGGGCGCGCTCGCGGCCTATCCCGACATGGTGATTCTGGACTTTGCCAACAGCGGGGACGACTTTGCCGTGTCCGACAGCGATGTCAACATCGGCATCTCTGTGATGAAGGGCAACACCGTACTCAAGGATGCGCTCAACAAGGTGCTCTCCGGCATGACGGCGGATGACTTCAATGCACTCATGGCCGAGGCGATCTCTGTTCAGCCCATCGGTTGATCGGATAATCGCTCGTAATCCAACCATCTCAGCGGGTCAAGGCGCGCCCGTTTTTCGGCTCGCCTTGCCTTGCTGTTTCAGGGACATCAAGAACGAAGATTTTATGGGGAATCCATGCGCAGTATGCCTTTACTCTAGCATGCGGTCTCCGTCATTCAAAACAAAAAGGAGTGTGCCGACATGAGCAATCTAAGTCAGCTCGGCAGCGACATCGCCAAACTTTGGGGTAACTATGCGGGCGTCTACCTCAACGGCATGTGGAAAACC
>JAEWYV010000102.1 GCA_023458615.1 Bacillota bacterium | reverse complement strand
CTCCAGCTTTCGCTTGTTCGCGTAATTCCTGGCAAAACGCAAGCGCCTCGTCGGCGGTGCGCATGCCCTCGGTTGCGCCGCTTTCGGTGAGCGAGCAGGCGGCCGCGGCATTGCCCAGTTCAATGGCTTCTAACAGCGATAGATCGCAATAGGCTCCATACAGCACGCCGGAGCAGAACGCATCTCCCGCGCCAACCGTGCCCTTGATCATGCTGCGCGGCAGCGGCGCGCTTTCGGTTTCGATATACTTGCCCGCCTCGTCCACGCCATATGCGCCCTCCGGCGAATGGATGACCGCCCAACGGGAAACGCCAAGCGCCTTGATCTTGCCGAGCGCTTCCGGCAGTTTCTCCTTGAGCAATGCACCGTTCTCGTCGCGCAGTTTTACGCCCGTGGACGCTTCCGCTTCCAGCTCGTTGATCACACAATAATCCGTATATTTCAGCGCGGGCGGAACGATACGCCCGAAGCGATCGCCCGACTCGCTGACTACATCAATCGAGGTTTTGATCCCCCGTTCCTGCGCGGAGTGCAGCAGCCGCGCCATCTTGGTTCCATCGGTTTCATCCGGCTCGTCCAGCGCGTCCAACAGCAGAATATAGCCGATGTGCAGCAGATCCACATTGAGATTGTCCCAGTCAATGTCGCTTTCGCAAAACCGCGCGTTCGCCCCGCGATAGTGATAAAACGTCCGCTGTTTGCCAATGGTATCCGCCATGACGGCGGTAAACGAGGTCAATCCCTCACGCAACACGCGAGACGTGTCGATATTCTTCTGCACATGCAGTTTCTCCAGCACATAATCCCCCTCCGCGTCCGTACCGACGCGCCCCAGCGCCTTGAGCGGCAGGGCGGGATCAAGCTTCGCCAGATCGACAATCACGTTGCACAATGCGCCGCCTGTAGAGCGGGAGATGCCCTCCGTGATGGTCGTCAGTTCACCCGGTTTCGGGTGCCCCACGATCGGGTGAAGCACGTCCACAATCATATTGCCCGCTACGGCTATGCCTTTTTTCTGCATCCTGTCCGCCTTTCGTGATAGCAAGCGGCGCGCGTTATTTCACGCGCGTCCACAAGTCACAATATGTAGATTTTTAATCGTCGATCCGAATTACTTGCTCCGCACTTTCGAGACTATTGTTTGCCGGAGTCACCGCTCCAGCTATCTGTCCGCTTTGGTTGATGGTTATAGCGCAAGGATAATCTCCCGTAGTTTTTTTCCGACCTGCTCAATCTCTTCATCGGAGGAGTTGATGTTGATGCCAAATCCCGCGCCGAGCCCCTTATCCACCACGCCGACGCTGATATTCACCGCACGCCCGGTATTGAAATCCGTCTGAGGCAGCATGTGTTTGCGATATTCGCGTGCAACAGGGTATTTCGGGCAATTATAGGGGCAGTTCGCCACGGCGCCTGTCACCTTGCCCAGCACCTGCTCCATATTATTGTAGACATGCCAGCCGGAGTAGGCGATGGGTTTCCCGCCGATCTTCTCGCAGAAGCGTTCCGCCATCTCCGGCGTGTCAAACAACAGCGTCAGAAGCGTTGCGCACTCGCCCGCCTCGTCGTTAAGCCTGCGGAAACCAACCTTCGGCAGGCCCGCCAGATGGCGCTTGAGCTTTGTCTTCTTGTCGTGCAGCGTAGCCAAGATCGTATCCAGCTTTCGCAGCTGTGCAAGAGAGACTGCGCCCGTGAGCTCGTTCATACGCATATTCATGCCAATGATGGAGCGATTCCCGACCTCAACGCCCATACGGCTGGGTTTATGCCCCTGGTCGTGGAAGCCGAACGCGCGCTCATGCAGCAGCTCATCATTTGTGATAACCGCGCCGCCGTCTCCGGCGGTAATGGTTTTAAACACATTGAGCGAATAGGCTGCGATATCGCCAAAGTTACCCACACGCTTGCCTTTATAACTGGCTCCAAATGCCTGGCAGCAATCCTCAATAACATAGAGATTGTGTTTTTTTGCAATCTCCAGAATCGGATCCATATCGCAGGGGTTGCCGAGCATATGCACCGGCATGATTGCGCGGGTACGCGGGGTAATTAGCTCCTCAATACGGTTCGGGTCGATGGTGAGTGAGTCATCCACCTCTGCAAGCACCGGTATGGCGTTGGAGAGGATGATGGAGGAAATCGACGCGATGAAGGTGTATCCCGGAACGATAACCTCATCCCCCGCGCCAATACCGAGTGCCGCAAGACAACAGAGTAGAGCGCCGGTGCCGCTGGAGGTCGCCGTTGCATATTTACAGCCGAGTTTTTCAGCCAGTTCTGTTTCAAAGGATGCGACCTTATGCTGAAAGCCGTCTACGCCCTCTGTTCCATAGCGGAACAAATAGCCGCTCTCGATGACATCCATGAGTTCTTTTCGTTCTTCCGCACCAAATACATAGGAGCCTGGTCCACCTGCCATTGTTCTTTCCTCCTCCGCGAAATTATCTTCGTGTTCTAAAACTAATTATTATTAGTATTTGTAATCCATTTTTAGTTTAGACATAAATATTGCCTGTGTCAATCATATTTTGGTACTTTTGTAGCTATTTATTTAACTAATAATTATTAGTTTTCCCACAGCAGGAATGTTCAACACTCTGTCCCGCACAATAACACGGTGACCGGCTCTATGCTGATGCGTTCTATTGCGGAGAAGGATTTTGCCGCTGTTGACAGGCAGCCGATTCGAACCCATAATGATCATATTCTAGGCTTGCGGCAAACGCGTCACGGGTATCATTGGCTCGTTGGCAACGTTTTTCTTGAGTAGATGCAATATACCATGTGTGGTATATTGGTAGCGCCGCATAGTCGCTTGGATTTTCCACGTCGGCATACCACGCGTGGTATGTCTACACTTTGTGTGAGCAGGCAGTAGCAGCACTTTTGTCCGTACACATAGCGAAAAAAGAATGCGCCAACAGTTTTTGTGAGGTGTTATCTCAACAGGCCTTATACCTTATAGGAGGAAAAACCGATGTCTAAGGTTGCAATCATATCCTGCAATAGCTATGAACCCGCAGAGGTCGACGCCGCTGTGGAACGCGGCGTTTCGCTGCTT
>JAEWYV010000101.1 GCA_023458615.1 Bacillota bacterium | reverse complement strand
GGCGGAAATGGTCGCAGGTGCGGCGGCAGCAAACAGAACAAAAGTATATCGTTTGCAATGGCGACGAGGGTGACCCCGGCGCGTTTATGGATCGCAGCGTGATGGAAGGCGACCCGCATCGCATGCTGGAGGGCATGATGATCGCAGGTCTTGCCTGCGGTGCCAGCGAAGGCTATATCTATGTTCGCGCGGAGTACCCGCTCGCGGTTAAGCGCCTCCGCCGCGCCATTGCGCAAGCGGAGGAGCTGGGTCTCCTCGGCGAACACATCCTCGGGACGGATTTCTCGTTTCATCTGCATATCGCGCGCGGCGCCGGTGCTTTTGTCTGCGGTGAGGGCAGCGCCCTGACCGCCTCCATTGAGGGCAAGCGCGGCATGCCCCGCGTCAAGCCGCCGCGCACGGTGGAGCACGGGCTGTTCGACCAGCCAACCGTGCTCAACAATGTGGAGACCTTTGCCAACGTGCCGTTGATTATATCACGCGGTGCCAACTGGTATCGCTCCATCGGCCCGGAGAACAGCCCCGGCACAAAAGCATTCGCGCTGACGGGCAACATCGTCAACACAGGACTCATTGAGGTACCGATGGGTACAACGCTGCGCGAAGTCATCTTCGACGTCGGCGGCGGCGTGCGGGACGGCAAAGCCTTCAAGGCCGTACAGATTGGCGGCCCCTCCGGCGGTTGCCTGACCACGGAGGATCTTGACCTGCCGCTGGACTTCGACTCGCTGAAAAAGGCGGGCGCAATGATCGGCTCCGGCGGACTCGTCGTGATGGACGAGGACACCTGCATGGTGGAGGTCGCACGCTTCTTCATGCACTTCACGCAGAATGAATCCTGCGGAAAATGCGTCCCCTGTCGCGAGGGAACCAAGCGCATGCTCGCCATCCTAGAGCGCATTGTCGAGGGCAAGGGCGAAGAGGGCGATATCGAGTTGCTGCTGGAGCTTGCGGATACCATCTCCGCCACCGCGCTCTGCGGGCTAGGCAAATCTGCCGCCTCTCCGGTGGTAAGCACCATCCGCAGTTTCCGGGAAGAATATGAGGCGCATATACGCGAAAAACGCTGTCCGGCGGGCAGTTGCCAAAAGCTCAAGCGCATCTGGATCGATCCCGCGCTGTGTAAGGGATGCAGCAAGTGCGCCAAAGCCTGTCCGGTCGGGGCAATTCAAGGACAGATCAAAAGCCCCTATGCCATCGATTTAACCACTTGCATCCGCTGCGGCGCATGCGTTGAGAGCTGCGCGTTCCACGCGGTATTGGAGGGATAAATAGAATGCAGCAAAAGGAATTTATGATCGTGGATGGAATCCCGGTTGAAATAGACGGCGAAAAAAACCTGCTGGAGCTGATCCGCAAGATCGGCATCAAGTTGCCAACATTCTGCTATCATTCCGAGCTCTCGGTCTACGGTGCCTGCCGCATGTGTATGGTGGAGACCACGCGCGGCGATCTGGAGGCGGCCTGCTCCACCCCGCCCAAGGCGGGCATGGTGATTAAGACCAATACCGAACGTCTCCGCCGCTATCGTAAGAATATTCTGGAGCTACTACTTGCCAATCATTGCCGGGACTGCACCACCTGCGGCAACAACGGCACCTGCAAATTGCAGGATCTGGCAATGCGCTTCGATATTCGCGGCGTGCGCTTTCCCAACACCGCGCCCAGGCAGCAGCGGGATGATTCCTCCCTCTGCATCGCGCGGGACGCCAGCAAGTGCATCCTCTGCGGAGACTGCGTGCGTATGTGCAATGAGGTGCAGCACGTTGGCGCAATCGACTTTGCCTATCGCGGCTCCAAGATGGAGATCAGCACCGCATTTGGTATTCCGGTTGCCGAATCCCCCTGTGTCGGCTGCGGGCAATGCGCGGCGGTCTGCCCCACGGGCGCAATCGTCGTAAAAGATGATATGGGCAAGGTTTGGAGCGCGCTGGAGGCAGAGAATGTCAAGGTTACAGCGCAGATTGCGCCTGCGGTTCGCGTTGCACTCGGAAAAACCTTCAACCTGCGCGATGGCGAAAACGCGATGGGAAAAATCATCGCCGCCCTGCATCGCATGGGATTTGACGAGGTCTATGATACCTCGCTCGGCGCGGATTTGACCGTGCTGGAGGAGAGCGAAGAACTGCTTGGCCATCTGGAGCGCGGCGAACAGCTTCCGCTGTTTACCTCCTGCTGCCCCGCCTGGGTGCAGTATTGCGAAAAGAACTATCCGGAGCTTCTGCCGCATGTCTCCTCCTGCCGCTCGCCGATGCAGATGTTTGCGTCCGTGATCAAGGAGGATAGTAAGACCTCTTCCCGCAGCCAGTTCCACGTTGCCGTCATGCCCTGCACGGCGAAGAAGTTTGAAGCCGCGCGGGACGAGTTTCGTAAAGAAAACGCGCCAAACGTGGATGCCGTCATCACCACGCAGGAACTCATCCGCATGATCAAGGAGTCCGGCATCGTATTTGAGGAGCTGGAAGCCGACGCGGTGGACATGCCCTTTGGTACGGTCTCCGGCGCAGGCGTGATCTTCGGCGTGACGGGCGGCGTGACAGAGGCCGTCCTGCGTCGTCTCACCTCGGATAAATCGCGCGGCGGACTCTATGCCTCCGCCTATGTTGGTGTGCGCGGTATGGAAGGGGTCAAAGAAGCACGGGTGCCCTATCAGGACGGCGAAATTAGGATTGCAATTGTCAGTGGACTGAACAATGCCGACGCATTGATTCAGCGCATTCTCTCCGGCGAAGCGCATTACGATTTTGTTGAAGTGATGGCTTGCCCGGGCGGCTGCGTGAGCGGCGCGGGGCAGCCCTATGTCTCCTCCGGCGCGAAGGCGGAGCGCGGAAACGGACTCTACACGGCGGATCGCCTCTCCAGCGTGAAGCGTTCGGAGGAAAACGCGCTCGTCCAGTCCCTCTATGGCGACGTGCTCAAGGGCCGGGTACACGAGCTGCTACATGTGGACTACACCAAAAAGGGAGGACACGAAGTATGACGCAGCTTTCCGTCTGCATCGGTAGCGCATGCCATCTCAAGGGTTCCTACAATGTCATTTCCACCTTCCAACACCTGATTGAGGAGCACAAGCTCCACGATCAGATTGCGTTTGCCGCAACGTTTTGCACCAAGGAGTGCCATAAGCCCGGCGTGAGCGTTACGCTCAACGGGATGAAGCACGTCATAGCCGCGGAGGATGCGCGCCGTTTCTTCCGCGAAGAGGTTCTGCCGACGGTTTCGGTCAAAGCATAACTAGAGTTCCAAATCCGAACGAACCATAAAACAAAACTGACGTCGAACGATCTCGACGTCAGTTTTTTGCTAAAAAGCGTTTCATGCGTTTCTTTACTCAAAGATCGCTGGCCTGCGGATATATCGAAACCCTGTGCTCCACCCATCCGTCACGACCACACCATTCTGCCGCGAGGAGCAATGCGCAACCAGATAGCTTCCGTCCGCATCCACCGAAACGATGATGCCAACGTGGTTGATCTGACGCTCACCCGGCTTATAGAAAAATACGAGATCACCGGGGCGCCCCTCGTCCCAGCCGATGGGCGTTGTCCGCTTCCATTGATTATTTGTGCCGTTGCCAATTGCACCCAGCGCCGCTGGGTCACCCGCCGCGTTGATGAAGGCCCAACTCACAAACCCGCTGCAATCCAGGCCTTTGATCGCGGATTTGCTGGTCACCGAGCCTATCTTTTCTGCAGTTTCCTCGCTGACATCGCCCCAGGCACTGCTCCAACCGAGGCAATTGTATTTTCCGCCCCAGACATATTTCACCTTTCCAACCAGAGAAAGCGCTTTTTCCACAACCTGCTTGCGACCGAGGGTTACTCCCTCCGGCAACGTTGCAATCACCTGTTCAAGGTCGCTTTCCGATGTGCCGTCAAACGCCGTATTGCCGGTAATAGAGGCAAATGTTCGCTGGAATTCCGGCTGCATGAGCTCATATAAGAAGTTCTTGCGCTTATCGCTGAGCTGATAGACATCTGCCATTTCGTCGTAGCTCTTGGCGGTAAGCAGAACATTGGTCTGCCCGTCCAGACGATACGCCTCAATTGGATTCATATCCCAGAATATACCGTCCAACTTGTCCAGCGGAATGGCAATGAGCTGATCTACCGTAAGCGGGTGTTCCTCGTCCGCAACATTTTTCGCTAAAAACGTCGCCAGCACATCCGGCCAGTTGGTCACCATCGCATCGGTTACCTGCTGCACATCCCGCGCGGTGGTTGGCAGTTCGTCTGTGTCGTTCTCCGTGGTTGCCTCGGCGAGAATACGCGCTCTGGCGTTCTCGGCGGTGGCGTCGGCAATCTTCTTATGATACTCCGTGGTCAAGCCCGCAATCTTTTCGCCCAGTTGCGCTGCAATCGCATTGCGATAGGCTACGAGAATCTCATACCGCTCCTGACTGCTGCCAGTCGGAGCCGCAACCGCGGTTTCGCTCGTTGCATCTTTCTCCTCGCCCTCTACCGAGACCGTGCGCTTTGCAGTGATCAGCGTACCGTTTTCCAGCGCGCCGTACACAACGGTGTACACGCCCGCCTGATCGGCACGGAAACCGCCGTCGTTCACGATCCAAACCGGAACCGTCTGCCCAAACTCCGTTTTTGCGCTTATGCCATCTTTGAGGGAAAACGAAGTATCCCCTTCCGAAATGGTTGCATCCTCGGCAATGATGGTTACTTTCCCTTCCGCCGCACTGGGTACCGGTATTGGTGTCGGGGTAACCTCGCCCTGCGTCTCATCCGCGGATTTTGCAAGTATGATGTCCGCATGTTTATCCTGTTTCAGGTCGGAGATGCTGCTTCCGTTGTCAATCTGGCGATAACCCGTCAGCTCCGCAGTTGCATAGTATGACTTCCCCGCAGCCAGCATCCAGGAAACGCCGCCGTCGGAACCGGTAAGGTCGGTATACAGTAATGTGCCTGCCTGATAAAGCGCAACGCGCGCGCCGGAAAGCGCCGTACCGGATTCGTCCCTGACCGTTATGGAATAGCGATATGCTGGAACGGGAGTTTCTTCGTTTTCGCCTTCACCGGGAACGGGTGTTTCGATTACTGCCGTCGGCTCCACGCTGGTGGTTGCCTGCGGTTCCGGTGTTAGTTCCGTCGCAGCGGTTGCTTCAGGGGCAGGCGTGCTTTCCGCAGTTCCCGCCTCCGTATTCTCCGTTTGCAGTGGATCGGTCTGTGCTGTTTGCTCCTCGTTATAGAGAGCGTTCTCAAGGGAATAGTCCAGCGCACGCACCGTTTGATTGGCACAGCCAGCCAGAACCATCATCGCTAGCATGATGACCACTAGAACGGTTCCATATGCTCTTCGATTCCCATTGCGCATACGATGATCCCCTCTTGATAATCCAGTTTAGTTTTTATCGCTCATCGCGCGTATAAAGTTGGATACAACACCCTGAACGGACGATTGCTGAATCGAGCCGATCCGAGCATCGCGACTATCGATCGACTCCGCGCGATTGTCTCCAAGGACAAATAGCTCTCCCGCCGCAACCGTTATCTCTGCCATGCCACTGTTTCCCAGCGCGTCCAGCTGAATATAAGGCTCGTCTACCAGAACATGATTCCGAACCAATCGCCCGTCGGCGCTGATGGAAATGGAATCTCCCGGCAGGCCAACCACCCGCTTCACTACAAGCCCGTAAACGCCTCCGGCATCAAAAATCACAAGATCGTGAAAGCGGATTTTGGAAAATCCGGTGTAATAAATCCGATCTCCGGGCCGCAGCGTCGGCTCCATCGATTCGCCGATGACGGTATATTGCCGAATATTCAATAATGCAATCACAGCGCCAATCAGCAAAAGCACGAATAGTGTCAATATCACGCGCGCTGCTCTGCCGCTTTGGGCTCGGCCAC
>JAEWYV010000100.1 GCA_023458615.1 Bacillota bacterium | reverse complement strand
AGTTCGCTTGTATACATTTCAGTTCCGTTGAAACCCATTTCGTTGGAGATTTCTGCACTCTATATCACATCGATCCGTGCCGCTATATTAATGAGACGATTGACCAACTATATCGCTACATCATATACTCAACATATATCTAGTACGTTTGTTTTTGCACTCGTCATTTCCAATCCGCTTCCATGCGAGGAGGGTCACATATGAGTTTTTGCAACGCAAAACGAAAGCTCTTTTGGGGTTTCTATTTTGTCCTCTTTGGCGGCATTCTATCACTCTTTGCGTGCTCGCCGCACTTGGAACAGACACCAGAGGTCTCGCCCGTTATCCAATCTACGGAGGCGACACCAACCCCTACTATCGAACCAACGCCGCTACCAACTCCAGCCTATAAGGGGCCGGTTTCACGCGTAGAAGGCAAGAGTTTTCTCGTTAGAAATAATGGTGGAATATTTGAACCATTCTTCGTCAAGGGCGTGGATATCGGCGCCGCAAAGCCCGGATATTGGCCCGGTGAATTCGGAATTCCTAAAGAGGATTATGCGCGATGGTTTCAGTTGATCGGCGAGATGAACGCAAACACCATTCGAGTCTATGTACCGCAAATGCCCGGATTCTATGATGCGCTGCTTGCCTATAACCTCAACGCTGAAAAGCCGCTCTACCTTATACAAGGCATCTATATGAACGAGGAACTGATCGCGAATTATCTGGATGCATACTGTAATGACGGCGAGCTGATCCATAGTTTCCAACATGATCTAAAGAACACAATCGACATCATTCACGGAAATGCAGACGTTGAGAAGCTACCAGGAAACGCAGGCGGAATCTATACAAGCGACGTTTCAAATTACGTGATTGGTTATTTGCCGGGCATTGAATTCAGCGCCGACTTTGTTATGGGCACAAATGAAAAGAATCCTGACAAGACAAGCTTTTCCGGCACTTATGTTTCCACAATAGATGCTTCTCCGTTTGAAGTGTTTCTTGCCGAATCGCAGGATTACATGATCTCCTATGAAACAGACAAGTATGACGTTCAGCGTCCTATCGCCATCACCAACTGGGTGACGACTGATCCTTTGTCTCATCCTGGTGAACCAAATCCCGGGATGGAGGACGCGGTGAGCATTGACGTGGAACACATCCAGGCAACGGCGGCATATACCGCAGGATTCTTCGCATCCTACCACGTTTACTCTTACTATCCGGATTTGATGAGTTATGATCCCGCCTATACCACAGGAGAGAACCCGAACCCCTATCGTTCCTACCTGGCGGATTTAAATGCCTATCACACCATGCCGGTGCTGATTGCAGAATTCGGCATTCCAACCTCGCGCGGAAAAACGCATGTCAACGCGATCACCGGCTTTGATCAGGGTAATATTGAGGAGACAGCGCAAGGAAACATGTTGGTCTCCATGATGGACGATATCCGCGAGGTCGGCTGCATGGGTGGCTTGATCTTCTCCTGGCAAGACGAGTGGTTTAAACGCACCTGGAACACCACCGATCAGGAGGAAGCGGAACGTCGCCCGTATTGGTATAGCGTGGAGAGTCCTGAAAAGTCATTTGGGTTGCTCTCGTTTGACCCCGGTGCAACTTCTATTGTCCTGATTGACGGAAAAACGGATGACTGGAGCGACGAAAACATCGTATCCGAGTCCGGTGGACTCCGACTGCGTGTCAAAAGCGATGAAGCGTATCTTTACTTCATGATTAATCTGAATGGGCTGCAGTTTGGTCAGGATAGTGTATATATCGCTGCGGACACCATCCCCGATCAGGGTAATTACTCCTATGAAGGAATATCGTTTGCGCAGGCAGCAGACTTTTTAATCAAATTAAACACCGAAACCAACAGCGTCATGCTGGTGGATCCGTATTATGACGTGTTTCAATATCAATACTCCGTGCAAAACACGCTCGTTGAACCGATCGCGCATCAAACCGAGAAAAATTCCGGCGCATTTGTTCCTCTTTATGCGGCGATGAATCGTGTGCTTGTTTTACCAGACTCCGACACAGTGATTCCCTTCTCAAAATTTGACGCAGGTGAACTCACCTATGGCATCACCGACCCGACAAATGAGAGTTTCAATTCTCTGGCAGATTTCTACGCTGGCGACGGCGTGATTGAACTACGCATCCCGTGGCTCCTGTTTAACGTACGCGATCCGGGCACAAAAAATATCATTGCAGACTGGAACAAAACAGGAGCAGTCACCGGCCAAACGATTGATTCATTCTCATTTGCAGTTTTTTCAAGTCAGAGCACGGGGCCAATCTCATTTGGAACCTATCAATGGGAACCATGGGATCTGCCAACCTATCATGAACGCCTTAAGAAGAGTTACCCTATTGTACGGGACTGCTTTGCGACCATCCCTTAACTGATTTCTCTAAATGCGCTTATAGGGACTACGATCTTCGATACCAACGGGAAGGAGCGTGTGACTTTTGACCATTGTTCAAGCCGTTGTCAACCTGCTTATCTTGATTATGGGTGCGGTTCTTGCGCTGTTTACGCTGCTGCTATTAATGCTTCACGTCACGAATTCATTGAAGAGCAAACGCATACAAGAGATGCGCGAGCAATTAATCTGTCTGATTTCGGGTGAAGCCGCCGCCCAAAAACTCAAGAGCAAATTGTATGACTTCATTCGCCAGAAGGAAGGCTGCGTCAACTCTATTTCACAGATTCATGGTATTCGCTCCCTGCGTGGCTTGCTTGTTATTGCAGAGACTGCCGATGAACTGGATCCATCGGATCTGGTGGTGTTGAAGCGCGAAATCGCTGGAGAATGGTACTCCAATTATCTAAACAAACAGCTTGCCACTGGAAACGTGGACTCCATTATACTCGTTGTCAAACTCATCGGTACGCTTGGGCTAGATCGCTACACCAATGATGTGGTGCAGCAAATTTACCTCCATCGTAAAAATCCACAGATGCAACATATTGGTCTTCTGTCTCTTTGTCTGTTGGGTGCTGAGCAACCACTGGTTTCGATTTGCCGGGATGTTTCCATCGCATCCCTTCTATCGTTTCGAACACTTGAAGAATTGTTCAGCGTATTTCGCGGCGATCGGGAGATACTTTGCCGGCGGTTGATCAATACCGCTGCCGACGACTACATTCGCCGAACCTGCGTCAAGGCAATCGGAGAGAACCGATATATTGCGCTTGCTGGCGAGGTGTTGCCGCTGTTGGAAAGCCCGATAATCAACATGCGCATCGACGCAGCCCGAACACTTGGACAGCTGGCGTATGCCCCCGCGTATGAGTCCCTTCTCGCGCTCTCGCACAGTGACCGCTGGGAACTTCGAGCGGTTGTTGCTACGGCTCTTTCTTCCTACGGTGCGGATGAAAACGCAGAAACGTTAATCGATCTGCTCTGCGACTGCGAGTGGTGGGTAAGATTACGCGCATCGGAGTCCTTGATTCAGTGCGCAAACACCGACGAGATCGTTCGCCGCGTCAAGGAGCGCAAGGATCGTTTTGCACTGGAAATGATGCATTTCGCGCTTGATAAGCAAGCACTACGCAGACGGAAAGGAGCGGCATGATGTCAACACACGATATTCTCTATCGCATTGTACTTGGCGTCAACTATTTCTCGTTATTCTATGTAATCACGGTCAGTACAATCTATCTAGTTCAGCTGATTTCCGCTTCTATTGGACTGCGCCGCTACGTGCGTTCGCTTCGATATGTCGATTACCGGCGATTCCTTGACTCGGAGCATATGGTTCCAATCTCATTGCTGGTTCCGGCGTATAATGAGTCTGCAACCATCGTTGATTCTGTTCGCAATCTGATATCACTCGATTTTCCTGAGTATGAGGTTATCGTCATCAACGACGGCTCGAAGGATGATACCCTTCAACTGCTGATTGATGCCTACGAATTGCTTCCTTTCCATCAGCCCTATAAAAAATCGTTACAGACTGAAGAGATTGTTGAGATTTATCGCTCCGCCGTCGATGAAAAGTTAGTCGTGCTCAACAAGAAAAATGGTGGCAAGGCTGATGCGCTCAACGCAGGCATCAATGTCGCTGCCTACCCGGTCATTGTAACGATTGATGCCGACTCCATTTTGGAGAAAAGCTCACTCATCAAGATTATTTATTCCTTTGTCAGCGACCCAACATGCATCGCTGTTGGCGGCATCGTTCGCATCGGCAGCGGTTGCGAGATCGTGGACGGTCAGATGAAGGAAGTCGGTTTATCGAAGAAGCCTATCGTCGCGCTGCAAACGACGGAGTATCTACGCGCGTTCTTAACCGGAAGAATCGGATTTGATGTGATGGGCATGCTCCTCATCATCTCCGGCGCGTTCGGGGCATTCAATAAAGCCGCCGTTATTGAAGCTGGCGGATACACGCGTCATTGCGTCGGTGAGGATATGGAGCTTGTCGTGAAGCTACATCAGCTCATGCACGACAAGAAACGGAAATATTCCGTGCGATTTCTGCCCGATCCAATCTGTTGGACACAGCCACCAGAGCGAATTTCCGACTTGAGAAAACAGCGCAAGCGCTGGCACATTGGCTTAATCGATACGCTTTTGAAACATAAAAGCATGCTATTCAACCCAAAATACGGGCGTATCGGTATGATCTGCATCCCCTATTACTGGATTTTTGAGCTTGCAGGACCAGTCATAGAAACATTTGGATATATCTTCATCCCGATATCTTTTCTATTGGGTGTTGTAAATTTCTGGTTTATGTTATCCTTTTTCCTCGTGGCTGTGCTTTATGGAACCATACTGTCCGTCGGGGCGCTCCTCCTAGAGGAAAACACGTTTAAGAAATATCCCGACATTAAGCAGCTACTACAGCTCTTCTTCTATTCTTTCGTCGATAACTTTGGTTATCGCCAACTCAACACCGTGTATAAGGTAGAAGCGATGTTTGGATTCAAGAAGAACAAGAATCGCTGGGGTGAGCTCAAACGAAAGGGGTTCTCGCAAGGCGAACAAAAGAAACCCTAAAGATGGA